>CAZDYR010000207.1:0-5148 GCA_964509625.1 uncultured Smithella sp.
CATAACGTGCCGTGCGCAGCATCGTGCCGTCTCCGCCGAGCACGGCAATCAGATCCACTTTGGACGCCAGATCTTCAATCTTGAAACCACCGCTCCCGCCGATGGCGGCGGCAATGTTTGCCTCCAGGGACACCTTAAGGCCCCGGTTTTCCAGCCATTTTTTCAACGTATTGGTAAATCCGGCAATATTTTCTTTTTCGACGTTGGCGATAATGCCGACTTTCTTAATTTTCATGATGGTGATCTCCAAAAAGATTTTTTTTCGTAACATAAAAAAAAAGCTCTGTCTATGAGTAAATTATTTTGAAATAACATTGGAACTCCATGATTTCTAACGATATTTTTGAAGTTTAAATCCTTGACAGGACAGCTCCCGATACGATAGGGTGCGCCCCTGTGAGGTGACTGGATATGGGTTTGATCAAAGGCAATTTCTCGTTCATGCAATTTTCCGTCGAGGGACAACTCCCGCAGGCGTTTACAACGTTTGTCAACAACCGGATCAAAGGCAACGCCTTTCGTGAAGCCCGTCATTCCACGGAAGAAAAACGGATGGGATGGGTGTCGGTAACCGATATTCTGGACGCCGATTTTGAAAAAGCAAACTACGCGCTGGGCGATTACCTGATTTTCTCACTGCGGATCGACCGTAAACTGATTTCCCCCAAACTGATGAAAGTTCGTTTGATGGAAGAACAAAGGCGGTTCATGGCGGAGCATAAGCAGACCCGCATCGGCAAAGCCATGAATGAAGGGATCAAAGACAAGGTTAAACTTGATCTTTTGACCAAGAGCGATCCCGTCCCTTCTTTTTACGATGTCTTATGGGCCGTGGGACAAAACAAAGTTTACTTTTCATCGCTGTCCGACAAAGTCGCGGACGACTTTGTCGATTTATTCAAGAAAACTTTTTCACTGGGTCTTAAACGCATCCTGCCGCAGGAACATCCGCTCGCTCTAAAGAATAAAACCAAGGGGGATGTCGCCGAGGAGGACATTGCGCTCATCGGACGCGAGTTTCTCACCTGGCTGTGGTTCAAATCCGAAGAAAGAAACGGCCGCATCGCGTTATCTAAAACGGAAGAAGTGGAACTGCATCTGCTCAAGCGCGTCGCTCTGGAAGCCGGCGAGGGAGAATATTCTCAGGGAGTTGTCTGTTCGGGTCTGCATGCCGAGCTGACGGAAGGCAAAGAAGCCATCCGGCAGGGCAAAAAAGTTAAAGAGGCGGGCATCAAACTCCACCGCGATCAGAACGAATGGGAGTTTAATTTCAAAGCCGACACGTTTTACTATCAATCGCTGAAAATGCCGGTCGTCGACTGGCAGGAGACGCCGGAGGACCCCGATGCAAGCCTTCTGGAACGCATTTATCTGATCGAAAACGCGGCCGGAACAATGGATAATCTCTACGAATCCTTCCTGGCGATTCGCTTTTCCGCGGACTGGACCCAAAAGGAAAAGCCGCTTGTTACAAAATGGCTCAAGAAAGAACGGGAATAAGGAATACCCTCTTGTCATAAAACAGCATTATGCCGACTCCCCCGGATACAACGATAAAAATCATTATGGGTTGTAAATTCATTTATTTTGCATTATCCTGTTTTCGCTGAGTCGTGAAGATGAGTCTTCATTGATTGAGGTCACGGAGCGGCACCCGGCAAAATCGGAAACCTCCCCGGTCTTGATCTCCACGGTTTTATAATCCAAAGCGGGCGGCAAAATGAAAAAGGCAAAAAACACATTAGATGATTTCAAGTTGTATACGATTTCAGATGATCTGCAGGTCAACCCGCAATTCAAAGAATTAAAGCATGCCCAGCTCGACAGATTGACGGCAAAAGAAAAAAAGAACTTCATGGCCGAATTATGGGACATCGAATCAAAGACATCGGCCGTGGTAGAGATCGGAACACCGATCCCAGAAGATGAAATCATTCGCGATTACTTGAAATCCATCCACGACCATTTGGAAACCATCAGATCATTCATTGGAAGCGGCATGAATTTTTCCGCGCTCCTGGTTGAGAGCGCACAAGAGCATGAATTCCCCGACATCATGACATTTTTACATTCCCTGCCCGTCATTCAGGATTTAATCGCGCGGACATTAGAGCAAAAAAAAGTTTATCACACGAAAATCAGTAAAACCGCTTTTTATTACGCCATCGCCAACAGGACCCATGTCCTTTTGAAAAATTACGGGCTGAAAAGAACCCTGTCCGCCCAGGGGCTCTGGGCAAAGTCGATCATTCATATCGCCAACGATATGGGGCTGCCCCTGAAAGACGACGTGAAAAAATACATGAGGGAGACGCAAAAGTTTAAATAGGCGAAGATATTGTTTTATCGTGATTCTCATTGTCAGACACGGGCAGGCCAGAGCGCGGCTTTATCCTTATTTGGAAACGGTGTTTCAGTACATAAGCGCGTTTTATCCCGGATTGTATAAAAAACTGCTCTTTCATGAAACAGGTTCTCCCTTGCCCCGCCTGAATGGAATTAAAACGGTCGTCTTCTGGCTTGCTGATCCGCTCAAAGAAATGCATCCGTCATGTTACGAAGAAGCCCTGGCGATCGCTCGTGATGCCCGATCTTTAAACCTGCGCATTATTAATGCTCCTGAGGCGCTCTCCAACACCATCAAAAGCAGGCAATCTCTTTTATGGATTAAGGCGGGTATTCCAACACCCACCGTCAAAAAGTTTTCTTCACGTCAGGAAATGCTCGCGCTCGCTGAGGGATCTGAATACCCTTTAATGGTTCGTTCCGACGAACACCACGCGCAGGCAGGCATTATGGTTTGCAAGAACCGTCCGGAGATTGAATCCATCCCTTCTCAAAGGCTCATTTTCCCGGGAGCGATCAGCGAAATTTTTGATGTTCGGAAAGGCTTCAGGAACGAATATCCTCACAGCGTATGGGCACGCTTCTTCCACAAGAAACGGCTGCTGATTCTTGGTAAAAAAACCCGAACAAAGCATATTTTCTTCTCGAACAATCCCATTGTCAGTTCTCACACATGCAAACTCAAATTTTTTCAGAACAGATTCGGGCTTCCACCTTTTAGCTGGATCACATACTTCGATCCATGGGCTCAAAGATGCATTCGTGAAGACATGTCATACTGGCAGCAATGCAGCGACCATGATGAGCTTATGTTCCGTGCCATGCAGGCCCTCGGACTGGACTTTGCCGCCGTTGACTACAGCAGCCTTGCGGACGGGAGCATCATCCTCTGGGAGGCCAATCCGTATTTTTATCTGCCGAGGCAGGAAGACATCATGATCCCCACCCGCCGAAAATCAAAAGAGCGCATCGCAAGTTATTGCAGGGCCATCGCGGATTTTCTCTCAGAACTGCCGGGAGGGCAACCACATTGAACCACCCTGTCTGTATCAAAGAAAATACAGGATTATGGTCCGTTGGGCCCGGAATAAGCGAATGCGCGGCAAAACCGCAGGCTTTCATTGTCCACGATCCTTTTGCATCCGGAGGATTAGACGTCTTTGCCCTGCATCCATCAGACACGCGATTGGAAGAAGCATTGCTTTTTAGGGAGAAACCGGACGCGGAGCATTACGCCGCACAGCATAAAGCATTTGTAGGCGCCATCAGGAAATGCGGCATAGATATTTTCTATCTCGGGGATCTTGCCGGGGATCAACCGTCCTATCAGACAACCGCTTTAAACCCGAACCAGGTCTTTACGCGTGATTCTCTCATTACCATACCCTGGATACCCCACGGCTATATTTCCGCACGCATGAAGCCTGCTTTACGAAGAGCTGAAGCCGTGACAATGGCCGCCGCCGCAAAACAGATGGGATTAAGCGAAATCATGGCTATCCCCGAGGAACTTTATCTTGAGGGAGGCGACTTTGTGCCTTTTTCGCGGGAAGGCCGCCGCACAGTGCTGCTGGGTTATGGCCCCCGTACACGCTTAGAGACCGCCTTTTTTTTACAGCAAACCATGATACCGACTTATCTGGACGAAATCATAGCGATTCACCTGGCCGATTATCGCATCAATCTGGACGGCGGACTCTTACCGGTGACGAGCGAGGTTGTTGTATCAAATCAGGAAAGCATTCTTGAAACACTTCTTTTAGATAAACACGGTCAGCATCCGTTTGATTTGTGGAAAATGTTTCGCGACCTGGGCATGCAGGTGATTAATACCACCCAAGAAGAATCGATGTTCCTTCAGTCCTGTAATTGTATATGCCTTGGAGACGGCAGAATTATTTATTATGATCTTTGTGCCAGAATGAAAACACTCCTGGAAGATCGGGGTGTTGAGGTGATATGTTTTGAAGGATCGGAACTTGTTAAAGGACGCGGCGGCCCACGCTGTATGAGCCGCCCGATCTACCTAAAGACAGGGTAGCATGAGCTTATAGAAGCCTCTCTCATCATTATCACTTCAGGGTTTGATGCCAGGCTCAGGCATATAACTCTTTCAATTCAGGAAAGTTGGCTGATCCCTCCTTGTATAGTTCAAAATGCCGTATTATTGACTGTTTAGCGTCATCATTTTAGACATCACCATCAGAACACAAAACAATTGCCATTCTTAAGGCATTGTTTTTACTTAGATATTAATAATCCAAGCGCATGGCACACCAATTGCTTAATAATTTCAAGGAATCAAACACCCGGCAGCAATCTGCCGAGGCATGAAATGAACACTGTGATATCGCAGCAAGCTGCGGAGAATTAACACTCGTCCCATGTAAGCGCGATTAAACATTCATGAGCGTTATGTCGATACAATGAGTGTTAAAGATGTTCCGGCTGGTTCATTTACACTTTTGTCCGGAGGGGTTGAACGTGATGGATGTTGTGAGCGAGATAACATCGTATGTATCCAAACCATTCATGATTTTGGAGGGCATGCCATGGAACAGAGAAAAATCGCCAAACATGTGAATCAGTTGAATCAAACAGCCTTTAACCAGTCATTCCACACCATGACGCAAGAGCAAAGCACATCTGAAAAATTTTTTTTCCGTTTCGTTGATAAAAATCCCCTGTTCACGGACAATTCCAAAAACGCGATCCGTGAAGCGATTCTTTCTCCCCGCAAAACGCGATCCGAGTTTAAATCATTTTTCGACGAGGATTATGACATGATGGCAGATTTTATCA
>CAZDYR010000208.1:0-5143 GCA_964509625.1 uncultured Smithella sp.
TTCAGTTGCCTGGTTCAAAAAAGAAACGCGCAACGATTTATCGGCGGCGCTGAAACGCGATTTTGAAAAGGTGGCGCGGATGGATGATGAACTTCGCTTTGACATCATCCGCCTGGATGATTTGATTGACACAGCCATGGAGCGGATGGATCGGGCCGATGAAAAGAAATTCTTTTCAGAGACGGAGCTGTTCGACGCGCGTTTTATTCAGTTCCGCGTGCTGTTGAATCTGCAAAGACTGGAAAACACGATGGCGCGCTGGCGGCTGGCCGAATCCGATCCGGAATTTCCCTATCGCGCAGAAGTGCGCATGCTGCTGGCGGATTCCGCGGAAATTTACCGGACCTATCTGGACTGGTTTTTGCTGACCGTGGTGGGCCGCCGTACGACGCTCAATGTGCTCGACGAAACCTGGTATCACCGGAATCCGATCTTTAAGATTCTCGATTCGGAAGTTCCGGCCGGATTCTTCAACCTTGAAGGCCGCATATCGACGCGCATCCCCGCCGGCGCCGTCCAGGACCTTTTAAAAAGCAGGCTCAGCGCCCCGCTTCTTCTCAACTTTTTATATGGCATACGGTCTTTAGACAAAAACGTTTCCGAAGCGGAGATGAAAAGATCTTCCATGCGCGCGCAAATGATTCAGTCTCAGGTTCGCATCGCGCGCAACCGCCAGACACTGGAGCAAAACAAAATGCCCGCGGTGACGGCATTCAAGGAACTCTGGGACGCGCGGGTGAAGGATACGGTGAAGTTTCCGCTTTACCGGGTGACGGTGAGTGTTGCCAGTGTCATCGGAGATACCCGGCTTTCCAACCCCGCTCCGGCTATTACCGATGAGCAGGTAAAGGACATGAAGGCTCACTTGAAACCCGGTGATATCCTTGTCGAGCGGACCGACCATTATCTTTCCAACGCGTTTTTAGGAGGGTTTTGGCCGCACGGGATTTTGTATCTGGGTCCCAGGGACCAGTGGTCAAAACTGAAGCTTGCCGATGGGACGATGCTGGCGGAGGATCCCTGGATCGCCAAACATATTCTTCCGAACTACTTCTCCGCAAAAGATGATCGTCCGGCGCTTGTCATGGAGGCGATTTCTGAAGGCGTGGTGTTTAATTCTCTGGAAGAAGCCGCGCAAAAAGACTACATCGGGATTTTCCGGCCCAAGTTCAGCTCCGCGGACCAGGAGGCCAAAGTCGCCGCCGCCATTAAGCGGGCGCTTAAATATCATGGCCGGGCGTACGATTTCGGGTTTGATTTCTTTACCGATGACAAGCTGGTATGCACGGAACTTTTATACCGGGCGTATCATCCCGACATTAACTTTCTGGTTCAGAAACAGGCCATTCAGAAACCCAACCCCCCTGTACCCGGAATGATCAAAAAGGCGGGGCGCGATACCATGCCGGCCGGTGAAATTGTCAAACTTGCTCTTTACATGCTGGACAATAAAGAGCCCAAACCTTCGATAGGATATGCGGGGCAGACCCTGGAGTTTGTCCGCCTGTATATGAAACAGGGCGAAGGCAGGCCCGCGCGGATTTTCGAAGGCGCGCAGGGCATTGAAGCTTTAAAAAGATCTCTTCAATAACCGGAGAACGTATGCGAATCTTCATGGTCTTTTGTTTACTGGTCATTTCTTTTTCCGCCCACAGTTTTGATCTTCCCAAACACGTGGATTTGAAGAGCCCTGCGCAAAGCTTTACCCATGAATATGACGCAGCCATCTTGGAGGGGAAAATCTGGTGCAGGCCCAGGGTAGCGCCCCCGGCGGATTTGTCCCGATGGGAATTGCTGGGTAAAACGGGGTTGCCGGCCGCGGATTCCGTTCTTCCTTTCGTGCCGGGCGGGTTTGATTCTCCCGCCTCCGTTACGGCGCTTTCTGCCGATGGAGACAACCTGATTGCCGTCGGCAGTGACGGGTATCTCTATTATATGAAATGGAGCACCCGCAAATGGATGAACAAATGGGGCCAGCCATTTTCAAGGAAACTGCGCTTGCCCGCAGACATCCGGTCCTGGTCGATCTCACACCGGGGGCCGCTGGCCGGAGGCTTTCATGACATAGACGGCAATTTTCATCCCGTTTCCGTGGGAGTCACCACGTTGTATGTTTTGAGTGAAGACGGTCTGAATATTCATTATGCCGATCCGTGGCTCCCGGCGGATTTTTCTTCCGAAATTTGCGGCCCGTTGAGAAATCGTTTCAGAATGCGAGCCCTTGCCGCCAGCGCGTCCACCCTTTTTGTCATCAGTGACGCCGGGGAAATGTACACCCGATTGGCCGACTTTGACACCCTGGGACACAATCCGTTTTTAAGCTATAGCTATGAACGTCGGGAGCGCGATATTCCCCGGGAAAAAGATGTGCGCACGCTTCCACCGGAAGGGTGGAAAAAACAGCCGTCCATTCCGCGTCATCAGGGTCGGATTACTTCCGCGATCACGATTTTTCAGACAGGAAAGGGCAATGACGCGCGTGAACTCCGTGTGGAGGGCGTCAATGCCCACGGAGCGCATGGATATTTTTCCAAGCCGATTCAGGGCGAGGCGTGGACTTTTACGCGAACCGATCTGCCGCTGCAAAAACCTCTTCTTTCCCGGGCGGATGCGGTTTCGGATTTAGGTCCGGATCTTGATCAGATACTGAAAGGGCATCTGCGGGCGGGGCGGAAGTCGGGCGACTATGAAGCCCAACTCAGACACTTTAATCCGCTGTGTTCGGGGGCCATACTTGCCGCCAAACTGGGAACGGAAGAGGTTGAGCTTCCTTTTTTAACGACGGCGTCTTCCCGGAGCGATCGTGAAATGAAAGGCGCGGTTCTACTGCCCGCGGAACTGAAAGCCAAGGCGGCAACCCATGAAATGCTCCACGAATTTATTCGGACTGTGTTCGGTGAAAAGTCCTTTCTCCTGATCAGTTTAACGATCGACGAGCAGGGAACGGTTCATGTGAAAAGATGCCCTCTTTTTTCACTGTCTCCTGAAGTGACCATGGAGTTTGCAAAGTGAAGACAGCGGCATTTTCCCGCTTCAGGGAGACTGCAGGACGGATTTTCTGAGAGTCTCTATATCCATCTCTTCCAGCGTCTTGATAATGTTCGGATAGGCTCTGGAATGGTAACCGAAACCGCCCAGCCTGAGTTCTTGAATGGCCGCCTCCCGGGTCCAGTTCTGGAACACCATGCGATAACCCGCGACGACAAAGCCGGTGCGGTCCGAGCCATGCCAGCAGTGGATCAAAACCGGTTTTTCAGCCTTGCGCAAAAGCTTCAGAACGGAAACCAGATCGTTGACGGAGACGGATCCGGCGCTCATCTGATAATGAATAAGACCAAGCCCGCTTTTTTGAAAAACAGCGTCGTCTTTGTGACGTTCCCGCAAATTCAGCAAGGTCTTGATCTTCATCTTTTCCAGATCGGGGATGTCTTTTTTGTCCGGCTGTTCCGCCCGGAAGACGTCATGGCTGACCTTGTGTAAATTGCCGATGGTTGTATTGATCACGGGCTGCGCCCAGTTTACGGGCCGCTCCATCAGCATATCCGCTCCGTAAAGCAGCGGCAACACCGCGATCAATATGAGACAGGGTAAATTTGTCGTTATCCTGTTACGCGAGAAGGTGGTCTTTACGGTCATGTTTTTCTCCAGGTCGAAAATGAATCCTTCATCTTTGAATGATTCTTTATTAAAATGTTTGTATCGAGCCCGTGCCTGTCCAATTTACCCGTCTGACAAGTGTTGATGCTTCATTCCGGATGCATTCATCCGATTATTCAAAAAGAGGCACCACTTCCAGCTTCTTTAACCTCAGGGCATGCAGATGTTCCTGCGGGACGTGACCGAGGCGCCAGGGGGTTGTCAACTCCACCAAAACATATTTTTCACCTTGAAGGAGAATATACTTTTCATACATTCGGGGTTCCATGCGAAATCCCGCGAACATATGGCCGTTGCCTTTCAGCAGGATAACCTCCGCACCTTCAAAATTTTTCATAATCGAGGCGAAGAGAACGGTTTTTGTATCGCAGTCGCCATAGCCATGATACAGCGTTTCCAGGGGCATGGTAATGCCGCCGGTAAAAACATTTTGGCCGTCATGATCGCGCCGGATGTCCGGAGGTATTCGATAGGTCATGGATTGAACAAACGTGGCAATGACGCCATTCAACTGGCGGGTATTCTGGTGGCCGACGCGGACGGCCTCGTTTTTAAGCGAAATGGCGGTGTCCCGCATATCACTGACGCTATGGTCCACGAACCATCGGTAATCGGCGGTAATCGTGTTGTTGTCTTGAGCATAGATAAAGCCGCGTGTTGCGATTCGCTGTTCAATGTCTTCAATTTTACGGCGACGATCCTGTTCGGAAGTGTATCGGAAATGCAGCCAGGACTCCGGCACACCGTATGATTTGACGACTTCTTTTAGCCTCGCGGCATCAATAATGGCCGCCAATCTGCAAGTTTCAGTTTTTGATCCGCGCTCGACAATGTAACGGTCGCCTCTTTGTCCGATGATTTCTGAGCCATTGATGTCTTCCCAACTGTAATGCCGGATAATCTCTTCCCTTGAGACCTTGAAAACCCTTGCGGACGATGGTTTTGGTGATACGGACCGGGGCTGATGATCCGCACCATGGCTCCCGTGGATAAGGCCCACGCAGAAGATCGTCATCAAAAGGGATGCGGAAAATAAAAAAAACAAGGCGAACAGGCGCTTCATGGAACACCCATAACGCGCACGTTTTCAAAAGCCGGCATGGGGATGATGGATGAAAGGAGGCTCAGCACACCCTGAGACAGAAAGACGCCCATAACCACAATTAAGGTGCCTAAGACCAGGGCAACCGCAATATTGTTTCGGCCGATTTCGGCAATTTCATCAATATCTGATGTTAAGCGGCAAAAAATCTTCACGGCGCCCCATATACCCAATAAAGATAGGGCTAGCGAAAGGATAAGTGATAAAAAAGTAATCCCGACGGCCGCGGCAATACCGGCTGCGTCAAATCCTTGATGTGCGAAAGTCTGCCAGGTCGATATGGCGGGATAAATGGCCTGCCGGACGATGAGCGCTGTGGCAATCAAAACCGCTGAAAGAAGAATGCCTACGGCAATATTGTTTTTTTGCAGTTCTTTTATTTCA
>CAZDYR010000209.1:0-5132 GCA_964509625.1 uncultured Smithella sp.
GTCGCAAGTGATCCGCCCAGGATTATTTTCTGCCGGGGATTGATTTTTTTAATAAAGCCGATCATAGCCATGGTGCAGAGCGCCTGGCTCAAAAAGTTAAGAGAGAAGCCGACAAACTCCGGAGATTCTGCCAGCGCTTTGGTCAGGCGATTGGAAAAGTAAGAGAAGAAAGGGTTCTCGTCGGGGTTTTCAGCGGCCCGAATCAGGTCACCGCTTTTAACGGGAGATAATTTGCTGTCTGCATAGTCGGACAAAGACAGGCTGACACCGTCGGGTTTTCCGGATAAATTCAGAACGTGATTGATATCCATTACCGTTCGCGAATAACCGCTTTTATTTTCATAAGTTCTGAGTTGCCGCAGGGCATTGAGGTTGGCCTCCAGGTTTTTACAGGCGCGGATGTCCCAGCGGCCGGATGATGTCCCGGCAAGCGCGGTCGTTTGCATCAAGTGGGACATGCCTTCCAGATTGGCGTCAATCACCTGATGGTCAATATGATTGGTTTGCAGGCAGGATGACAATCTGGCAATTCCGGCCGGCGGTTCAGAGGGTTTCGCGACAGGCGGATGAATTAAAATTATTTTCGCGCTCATCAGTTACTTCATTTTTACAAGCAGGTTTATGATGACTTGTGTTTAGTATTGATCGGGCTCTTGCGCAAGCACTATCTGCTGATTATATTTGTGCCTTGACAGGCCCGGGGCTTTAAGCAATAGTCCGGCCGCGGAAATATAAAATATAACTTGAGCAGTTTGTGGACAATAAAAAGATTATTTTTCTTGATCATCGCATCAGTATCATTTTGTCTCTGTGGGCGGTTATTTTATTTTTTCCGGCGGTAACCGGGGCCTGGGCGGCGGACAGCTATCCTCCCCGTCAGAGGACGGCCGTCAATGATTTTGCCCACGTGATTGATCAGGCCAACGCCGCCAAAATGGAATCGCTCGCCCGTGAAATTCTGCAGAAAACAGGCGCCGCGGTTGTGGTGGCGACCCTGCCGGAACTGGGGCCCGCGGAAGAGATAACCCTTTATGTGAATGGTTTGTATCAAGCCTGGGGTGTCGGGCAAAAAGGTGAAGATAAAGGGGTGCTGATTTTTTTAGCCGTCAAGGAAAGGAAAATCCGCATTGAAACCGGTTATGGGGTTGAGGGGATATTGCCGGATGGCTTGGTCGGCGAAATACTGGATAAGTATGTCGTACCCCATCTCAAAACAGGTGAAACGGGCAAGGCTTTATACAATGCGATGCTGGCGTGCGGTGCCTATATCGCGAAAGACGCGGGAGTTCAGTTGACGGGGGTGGAGGGAGTTTACCGGACAAATGTTCGACCGGTAAATAAGGGATTTAGTGTTGCCGGCATTGTCCTCTTCATTATCGCCGCCGCCGTCCTTTTAGGAACCCGGCAGGGGCGCGAGGTGCTGCCCTTCATTTTGCTGATGCTGGTTTCCGGCGGCGGGCGCGGTGGCGGCGGCGGCTTTGGCGGTTTCGGCGGGTTCGGCGGCGGTATGAGCGGCGGCGGGGGAGCCGGCCGTGATTTTTAAGCCCGCTTAAGCGGGACGAGCGTTCATTCGCCGCAGTTGTTGTGATAATATGACGTTCATTGCGTAATTCGACGGCTTGCTGCGAGGTCGTTGATACATATCGGGGGTGGAGTAACATGGCAAAAATACCGGATCAACCCGAGGACATTTTCGTTCCTTTAACCCGGGACTATCTTCAGGCGTTCGGCAGGGATTTAATTTCACTGATGCTTTACGGCAGTGCCGCCGGCGGGGCCTATATCAAAGGCAGGTCGGATATCAATATCCTGGTTGTTTTAACGCCGGAAGGCATCAACAAACGGCTGGAAAACGGATTCGAACTGGTGAAAAACTGGAAAAAACGCAATGTGGCGGTGCCTCTGGTCATGACGAAAGAGTTTATCATGTCATCCCTGGATGCTTATCCCATTGAGTTTCTCAACATGAAAAATAATTCCGTTCTCATCCATGGTGAAAACGTTCTTGAACCGCTGGAGGTCAAGCCGGAAGATCTTCGCCTGCAGATCGAACGGGAGCTTAAATCCAAGATGATTCTGCTTCGGGAAGGGTACCTGGAATCCATGGGATCGGCGCGCCGCGTGAGGGAGCTGATCAGCAAATCGCTGACCTCATTTATTGCGATCTTTAACGCCATGCTTTGGTTAAAACAGGCCCGGGCGCCCCGGGACAAACGTGAAACCATCCAGGAGATGAATAAAGTCTTTACAATCGACGCAAGTGTATTTATGATCTGCTCCGACATAAAAGCGGATGCTGATCATTTGTCGAAAGAAGAAGTGATCGATGTCTTTAAAAAGTATTTGCGGGAAGCGGAAAAGGCATGTCACATCATTGATAATCATCATTATTCAAAATAGTTGAGGAGGAAAATATGTCGTCTGGAAAGAAAGGGTTATTGATTGGAATTGCCGCAATTATCCTGATCATATTCATGTGTGTGGTTTACTACTATTCAAAGGCCAACACCTTTAAACGCATGAGCGTGGAAGTAAAAAGCTCCTGGGCGCAGGTCGAGAATCAATTACAACGCCGAAACGATTTGATCCCCAATTTGGTCGAAACGGTCAAAGGTTATGCCAAGTATGAAAAAGAAGTTCTCACCGAAGTAACCAACGCGCGCTCCAGAGTCGCCGGTGCGGGAACGGTTCCCGACAAGATCGCGGCAAACAATGAACTGTCCGGCGCTTTAAGCCGGCTGATGGTGGTCGTGGAAAAGTATCCGGATTTGAAGGCGAATCAAAACTTTCTGAAGCTGCAGGATGAACTGGCGGGAACGGAAAACCGGATTGCCACGGAGCGCATGAGATATAACCAGAAAGTTGAAGCTTATAACAAAGCGATTGCCATGGTGCCGGGCAGCATTGTCGCTGAAAGAAGAGGTTTTAAGGAAGAAGCCTTCTTTGAAGCGCCCAAGGAAGCCAAGGCGCTCCCCCAGGTTAAGTTCTAGCCGGTCTTTACGTTGAAAAGATAAAAGCCCTGAACATTTACAATGTTCAGGGCTTTTTTATCCCGCTATTGCGAGCGTTCATTCGCCGTAGCTCGATACGATATAGTGATATTCATTTCATGCCCCGGCAGCTTGCTGTGCGGTGGTTGATTGATCAATTATTTGGCGATCTGTCCTCCGTCCAAGACTAAAACGTGTCCGGTCATGAACTGCGACGCGGGGGAAGCCAGGAAAACAGCAACGCCTTTCATGTCGTCGATGTCACCGATTCTCCGCAGCGGAATTTCCCTGATAATCGCTTCCCGAATCGCCTTGAACTCCGGTTTATCGACATAGGCCATCATGTCCGTGTGAAAAAAGCCCGGCGCGATGGCGTTGACGCGGATATTGAAAGGGGCCAGTTTGACGGCCAGGTTCATGGTCAGCAGATTGATGGCCGCTTTGGTGGAATTGTAGGGGACGGCCGGATGTCCTTCTTCTGTGGATCCGCGGAACGCCATGACGGATGAAATGTTGATAATGGTGCCGCCGCCCTGTTCCTTCATGATGCGGGCGACTTTCTGCGTTAGCACCCAGACGCCGCGGACGTTGACGTTAAACAGCTGGTCCCATTTTTCCAGAGGAAAATCCAGGGTGGGCGCTCCCCAGGTCGCGCCGGCGTTGTTGACCAGGATGTCGATTCGGCCGAATTGTTTGACGGCATCCTGGAGCATGGCTTCCACGGTGTCTTCCCTGGCCATGTCACAGGCAATGGCCGCGGTTTTCACCTTCTGATTGGCGGTGAGTTCGGCGGCCGTCGCCTCGAGATTTTTAATCTTGCGGGACGTTAAAATAATATCCGCGCCCGCCTCGGCCAGGCCCGTGGCAATGAATTTGCCGATGCCACGGCCACCACCCGTTACCAGGGCGACTTTTCCCTTGAGAGAAAACATTTCTGTCAGTTTCATACTTTCCTCCTTTTAAAATATCGTCGACCGGATTTTCCGGAGACATTTTCTTACCGCGGGGCATCCTATCACATTTCACAAACAGACGTTACCATAATATCCCTATCTGATGATCCGCTGATAGGGGCTTTGTCGATGAAAAAAAATATGCTAGGCTGTCCATTATGATGGACGACCGATTTATAAATATGACCCTTCAACAGATGGAAGCGCTGATCTGCCTGGTTGAAGAACGAAGTTTCAGCCGAGCGGCCAGGCGCATGCTGCTGACCCAGCCCGCGCTGACAAAAAATATCCGCAACGTGGAAGACTGCCTGGGGGTGAAAGTGGTTAACCGCAGCAACGCGGGTGTGTCCTTGACGCCGGAAGGGAAGATTCTTTACGAAGCCGCGCAGCGGATGATCCGGTTGCGCAAAGAAGCAGCCGAAAAAATATGGACGCTTCAGGAGAAAACCGGTGGCGATGTTTACGTCGGAGCCAGCACGATTCCCGCTACTTATATCCTGCCTCGCGCGGTCAGCGCGTTTAAAAAAAATCATAAGGATATCCGGGTATTCATCAAAACAGAAGACAGTGAAGAAGTTCAGAACATGGTGCTGGATCGCGAGGTTGAAATCGGCTGTATCGGTAAAGAGCCGCTCAACCGGAAGCTGATGGCTGAAGCCGTCTGGAATGACCGGTTGATTCTGGTCGTTCCGAAGCTTCACCCCTGGATAAGAAAAGGATCGATTGACATGTCCGATCTGCTTTCGGAACCTTTTGTTCTCAGGGAAAAGGGTTCCGCCACACGAGATGTTTTTGAAGCTTATCTCAAGGATAAAAAGTCGGTTCATCTTGAGCAATTGAATGTCTGCGGCGAACTGGGCAGCTCTGAGGCAATCAAAGAGGCGGTCATCGCCGGACTGGGCGTGTCCGTTCTGTCGGTTCACGCGGTTAAGCGGGAACTGACATCGAAACTGCTGTATGAAATTCCCATCATCTCCTGCCGGATGGAAAGAAAATTATATTTGATTTATCTTAAATCCTTTGACTTTCGTCCGCACCATCACACCTTTGTCAATTTTCTGAAAAGATACGAGACGGGTAAAAACCAGTAAACCCGGGCTACGGTCAAAGAACGCTCGCCTTGCCGAAGCGCGATGAAAACTGACTTGCAGGATGAACATAAGAATCTGAAATTTATAAAGGATGGTAT
>CAZDYR010000210.1:0-5132 GCA_964509625.1 uncultured Smithella sp.
TGTCGGGGCAGGCGATAAGACACCTGATTTTACGGACATCAGCGGCACGCTGGAGCTGAAAAACAGGCAGTTTTCGCTTTTGAAGATGACAGGCCGTTTTGGTGCTTCGCCCTGCATGTTGGATGGTTTCATTTCCGATTTCGCCCTGCCGGAGCCGGTTGTTTACACGGCAAAGATGACCGTTCAGCCGGTTCGTGATGAAGTTGTCTGGCTGCTGGGAAGAGACAGATTCCCAAAGCTTGCCTTTGACGGAACTTCCACACTGCTTCTATCGGGTAAAGGTCCGGCGGATAATTTTCACATCAGTGCCTTTTGGGATCTGACCGGGGCCGTTTACCGGTATGAAGATATCCTGGAAAAACCGGCCGCTCGACATAACCGGATTGCGGCTGAATTGATCCTGAACAATGATGCTTTCAGAGTGTCTTCTTTTGAATATGATCTGACACCGGTCAGCATCAGGGGGAGCGCTGCTTACCGTTTTCAAGGAAAATCCCCTGTTTCCCTGAATGTATCGTCTAATCATTTTGATGTCCGTGAAGCTGTTTCAATCCTTCCGGGTTTAAGGAAATTTGATCCATCAGGGTCCTGCAGGATCCGTATGACCGGTCGGGGCGATCCCCTTGAATCGGGTGAGTTTTTCTGGAAGGGGGATGTGTCATTTGCCGATGTCGCATTCAAACCGGCGGATGCCGTCAAACCCGTCCGGGGCATAACGGGCGCCGCCGCTTTTAAAGGCGACCGGATGGAAACTTCCGGCTTTCAGGCGAATATCGGCAAAAGTGTTATGAAGGGCAAATGCCGGATGTGGAGTTTCCGCGAAGCAAAGGTCGCCTGCCAGTTCAATACGCCGTTTTTGGAGGCGGCGGATTTGGGACTGCACGGTTCAGACCGTGACGTGATTTTTCGGGATATCAAAGCCCAATTTACGGCGGGACCGGACCTCCTGCATGTCGAAAGGCTCTCGCTTCGGCTGGGGAAATCCTTTTTTATTTTTTCCGGGGATTGGCCGGATTTTGCGGAGCCAAAGATCACTGTGAATCTGAATTCTCCGTATATTCATTCTGATGACGCTTTTCGCCTGATGGCCTTGAAGCCTTCAAAAAGGGACGATCATTCCCCGTCCGCGACGGATCTGGATTTGAGACTGCAGGTCGATGCCGGTGTGTTCAATGGTTTTGATTTCAGAAAGCTGAATGCCGGAATGAAATATTCGCAGCGAATTCTGAACATCGAAACCCTGGAAGCCGACATTCTGGGGGGCAGCCTCAAGGGGAAAGGCATCGTGGAGATCCGCTCAGACGGTCAGAATCATTACAAGGCGACTTTTGCTCTTGATCAGGCATCGATGGAAGCATTCGAGGATCTCCTGGATATCGGAGACCGCACACTGGCCGGAAGCCTTTCGATTGCGGGAGATGTGGCCGCTGCGGGTAGCAACATGGACGATTTTATCAAGACGGCGTCAGGCACCTTTCAGATCCGGGCCGAGAAGGGCGTCCTGAAAAAGTTTTCCGTTCTTGCCAAGATATTTTCCCTGCTGAATGTGTCCCAATTGCTGAAATTCCAACTGCCGGACATGGCGGTAGACGGGATGCCCTACACCTCAATCACAGCCGGACTGCGTATCAAAGACGGCGTTTTGTCCTCGGAAGATCTTCTCATTCGCGGTAATGCCATGCAGATCTCGATTGTGGGACATACGGATCTGATTCAGAAGAACTTGGACAGCATCGTCGGGGTGCACCCGCTCAGGACTCTGGATCTGATCGCGGCTAAAATTCCCATCGCGGGATGGGTGCTGACCGATGAAAAGGGCCATCTGGTTACCGTCCATTTCGAAGTCAAGGGAAATTGGGATAATCCCGAAGTGAGCCCCATACCGGCAAAATCGCTTGCCAAAGGAACGCTGGATATTTTCCGACGGCTTTTTCAATTGCCGGAAAAGCTGGTTACGGATACGGGAGATGTTATTCTGGGACGATAGAAACATTTCAGTACAGGGGAGGATTTTGCCGCCGGAGATTTAACTTGATAAAACAGCGGCAGAATTGTAAAAATAACCCATAACTCCTTTCCGGAGGTTCATACTCAATTGAGGAGAATTCTATGATTGCTTACCAGCTTTCCGTAAACGCGGAGGATAAACCCGGTCAACTGGCCCGCGTGACGGGTGTTTTGGCCAAAGCGGACATCAGTATCCGGGCAACCACCATATCGACTTTCGGAACATCCGGGGTGATCAATCTGATTGTTGATGATCCGAAGCGCGCCGAAAAAGCCCTGACCCAGGCCGGGATGACGGTTCATCTTAAAAATGTCCTGGCCGTGCTGATTCCCGACCAGCCGGGAGGCCTGGATAAGTTGATGCAGCTTCTCTATCGCGAAGGCATTAATATCAACAACGCCTGTGGCTTTGTGCTGGAGTGCGCGGAAAAAGCTGTCTTTGTCGTTGATGTGGACCAGATTGAAAAAACGGAAAAGCTTCTGGAAAAAAACAAATTTAAAACACTGGATACGGAGGCGCTGTCGGCGATAGAGCCGTTTCATTACATGAAATACTGATGACGCCGCCAAACACGCCGTATGCTGCGTTGCGCTTCATCATCTCGTCACTGCGGCCTATAACCTGAAGGTCACACGCGCATAGTAGGCCTCATTCCTCGAGATTCGCGCGCCTTGCCTCCAGCGCGTTTGACGACGTTATCACAATTTAGAGAATGAGGAAAAAACCATGGCACATGAAGACAAAGGAAAGTATTTCAAGAAACATCCGGAAGGCACGAAGGTGGGTGAGGACTTGAAGCAGGAAATCATGAAAGCCGCCAAAGACAATAACATCGCCTGCAAGGCGGCGGAAAAGATTTCTAAAAGCACGGGCCTGCCGCTCGGAGAGATCGGTGCGGCAATCGACATTCTCAATATCAACATTGTTCAGTGCCAGCTGGGGCTTTTCGGCTTTGACGGCAAACGGAAGGGGGTTTCCCCCGCCGCAACGGTCGCGCCGGATCTGGAAACGGCCATTCGCAAAGCGCTGGTCAATGACCGGCTTTCCTGCGTTGCCGCCTGGACCATCGCTGATCAGTCGGGCGTCAAACGCATGGATGTTTGTGCCGCCTGCGAAAAACTCAAAATCAAAGTCAAGCCCTGTCAGCTCGGTGCTTTCTGATCTGCGATGGATACAGCCGTTGGTTTTTTTAAGTCTTGCGGAAGGCTGAATGTTACTGGTCCTTTTAGTCAGTAAAAAAGGATGATCGCCATGATTCTTGACTGGCAGGCCACTTACCAGGCACGATTAACCGATGCGCAAAGCGCATTGTCAAGAATAAGACGCGGGGCAAGAATCTTTATCGCGTCCGCCTGCGGAGAACCGCAGCTGCTGGTCAAGACGCTCCTGGACATGGCGCAGCGTTTCTCCGACGTGGAGGTCATCCACTTCCTGGATCTGGGACTCACCGACTATACGGCGGAAATCTATACGGAACACTTCCGGCATAACGCGCTTTTTATCGGTGCCAACGCCCGCGCGGCCATCAAACAGGGGCACGCGGACTACACGCCTGTTTTTCTGTCTGAGGTTCCGCTGCTGATGCAGCGCGGGGCCATGCCGGTTGATGTTGCACTGGTGACCGTGTCACCTCCGGATCTGAACGGTTACGTCAGCCTGGGCATTTCGGTTGATATCACGAAGACGGCGGCGGAAGTGGCGCGGTATGTGGTTGCGGAAGTGAATCCCCGGATGCCGCGGACGCTGGGCGACAGTTTCATGCATGTCAGTGAAATTTCCGCGTTTGTGGAAAACGATGTGCCGCTTCTGGAATTTCAGCAGGAGTCGCCAAGCGACATTGCCCAGTCGATTGGCAGGCTCATTGCCGATTTGATCGACAACGAATCCACCATCCAGACCGGTGTGGGGAAAATTCCCAATTCCGTGTTCCCGTATCTCACCCATAAAAAAGATCTGGGCGTTCACACGGAAACATTCACCGATGGCCTGATGGATTTGATTGAAAGCGGCGTGGTAAACTGCCGGAAGAAATCCCTGCATCCGGGAAAAGTTGTCGCGTCGTTCTGCATGGGCACCCGGCGCCTTTATGATTACGTGCACAACAACCCGTTATTTGAATTTCGACCCTGCCGGTATGTGAACGATCCATATGTGATCGCGCAAAACGACCGCATGGTATCCATTAATTCCGCCCTCACGGTTGACCTGACCGGACAGGTATGCTCGGATTCCCTGGGGTTTGATTTCTACAGCGGCATCGGGGGACAGGTGGATTTCGTCCGCGGGGCGGCCATGTCGCGGCGCGGCAAGTCCATCATGGTTTTGCCCTCCACGACGGAAGACGGGAAAATATCGCGGATTGTGCCTTATCCGTCAGCGGGCAGCGGTGTGGTCGTGACAAGGGGTGATATCCATTACGTGGTGACGGAATACGGTATTGCCTACGTGCATGGAAAATCAATCCGTGAAAGGGCGCTGAGGCTCATCAACATTGCTCACCCCAGGTTCCGCGACGAGCTTTTGGAGGCGGCTAGGAAACAGGGTTATATCTACCGAGACCAAACGCTGCCGGTGGTTTTGTATCCCCGGGAATATGAAGTCAACTGGATTGACAAGAAGGGGACAACCATCTTTTTCCGCCCCGTGAAAGCCACGGATGAACGCGCGATTCAGGAGTTGATTTATGATTTGCCCGAACAGGATGTCTACACGCGTTTTTTCCACAGCCTGAAGGCTTTTTCGCATAAAGTGGCCATGCCGCTGGCCGCGATCGATTACGACAACCGGATGGCGATCGCCGCGGTTATCGGGAAGGAAGAGCCGGAGAGCCGCGAAAAGATTGTGGCGATCGGTCGATATGTGAATGATCCGAACACCGGGTACGCGGAAGTGGCTTTTACAACCCATCAGGATTGGCAGGACCGGGGGTTGGGCACTTTTTTGCTCAGGTATCTGATCCGTATCGCGAAAGAAAAAAACATCCGGGGCTTCACGGCGGACGTTTTATCACGCAACGTGCCGATGATGCGGGTATTTTCAAAATCGGGATATCCGATGACCACCCATCTGGATACAGGCGTTTACGAACTGAAAATTAATTTCAGTGATCTGGACAATAACGATC
>CAZDYR010000211.1:0-5125 GCA_964509625.1 uncultured Smithella sp.
GCACAACAATTTATTCTGGTTGTCAAATAAATACAGAAACGCGGCGTTTTCCGCATTCATGGCCCGAAACTCATACTGGTAATTCGTTACTTCCGCACTCACATTTGGCATCACGAATCTCCTTTCTGCAAAGGATTGACAAAAAATAAAATAAACGGCCTTGTCCGGAATCAACTACCTCACCGCAAGCCACATCACTGACTTGCCTCATGCAGGCGTCATGCAATTTCATGACATTCATTTTTTTCACCCGTGTCTCTCATGAGATTTGACCATGATTTAAGACAAGATTCAATATGATTTTAGTCGGGACGGCTCTGTTGAATGTTCAGCAGAGCTGTGGAATTACCGCTGTTATAAATACGGGCCGACACGATAAAATCATTGCCTGAGGGCCGAAGGTATGATAGTTTTCAGAAAGTTTATGACAACATCACGGGTGGCGAGGAGCTCTGCATGAGAATACGGGTGTTGGGTTGCCACGGTTCACAACTGCCTCATTTCAATACGACAAGTTTCCTGGTTGAAAACAACATCCTGCTGGACGCGGGCACGGTTACCCCTGTGTTAACGCTAAAAGAGCAACTTTGTGTCGATTTCATTTTTATTACGCATGCTCATCTCGATCATGTGCGCGACATTATGTTTCTTGCCGATAATCTGTTTTATGCAAAAAGGAAAAAACCTTTAACGGTTGTGAGCAGCCTGGGAATCATCGAAAGCATTCACCGCCATTTGTTCAACAATGTTATCTGGCCTGATTTTTCCAGAATTCCTGATTCCAAAAAGCCGCTGATTAAATTTGAAGTTTTAACGCCGGGCAGAAAAAAACGTTTTGGTGATTTTCAAGTGCGGGCGTTGAAGGTTCATCACACCGTTGAAACCCTGGGCTTTGTGATGGAATCACAGAAAAAAGGAGTTCTTTTTATGGGCGACACGGGACCTACCGAGGATATCTGGAAGGCCGCCGAGGCCATCAGGGGATTGAAGGCGATATTCTTAGAGACGTCTTTGCCCGGCAGCATGCAGCGCGTCGCGGATAAAACCGGGCACCTCACGCCGGTAACGCTTGCGGCGGAACTGAAAAAAATGAAAAAGATAAAACCCGACATATATGTCCATCACATGAAGCCGCAGTATGCTGAAAAGATTCGCCGCGAAATTCTGGCCATTCAGGATAAAAAAATACATATCATTAAAGATGGCCAAATCATTCGTCTTTAGTTTGCCGGAAATCTGATGAAAAAATTCAACCCCGGTGCTTATCTTTCCGACCTGAATGTCAACGTGATGCATTTTGGTCTTGAGGCCGTTAGCGGGCTTCTGGCGCGATTCGGCAATCCGCATAGCCATTATAAGACCATTCTTGTCGGTGGTACCAACGGGAAAGGCTCAACGGCCGCCATGATTGCCTCTGTGTTGAAGCGGACAGGATTAAAGGTGGGGCTGTATACATCACCTCACCTGGTGGACGTCCGGGAACGGATTGTCATCAACGATAAAAAAATTCCATTGCGTAAATTCGCCGGCATCCTTTCGGAAATCAGGGATCAGGCACCGCTGCCCGTCACCTACTTTGAAGTTCTGACCGCGGCGGCATTTATTTATTTTCAGCGGGAGCAGGTTGATATTGCCGTGTTGGAGGTGGGGCTGGGCGGCAGGCTGGACGCGACAAACATCTGTCAGCCGGTGGTATCAGTCATTACCAATATCGGTCTGGAGCACACGGCTTATCTGGGTAACACGCTGACGGCGATTGCCGGAGAAAAAGCCGGGATCATTAAACCCGCAGGTGTTTGTGTTACCGGTGTTCAGCAAAAGAAGGTTGTGCAAACAATTTCCTCCGTTTGTCGCCAAAGAAAATCCGCGTTTTATCGCCTCGGGCGGGATTTTAAAATAATCAGGCGTGCGGACCATACGGCGGATTACCGGGGAATGAACCGGAGTATCAGCGGGCTCAAGCTTTCTTTGCCGGGTGGACATCAATGGTCTAACGCCGCACTGGCGCTGGCCGCGCTGGAAATTGCCCAAAAATGCGGCTTCGTGATCGATGACGCGGCCATCCGTGCCGGATTAAAAAATACGCATTGGGAAGCCCGGATGGAAGTCATTTGTACCCGGCCTCTTTTTCTTCTCGACGGCGCCCATAATCCTTCAGGCGTCCGTGTCTTACGACGGGCGTTGATTGAAGATTTTCCCCGGCGTCGTCTGATTTTGATTTTTGCCGCACTGGCGGACAAGGATTATCGCAAGATGCTGCAGATCATTGCGCCCATGGCCGCCACGATTATTTTGCCGCCGCTGAAAACGGAACGATCCGTTCCGGCCCGGCAGATGGCCCGTGTTGTTGAAAATCTGGGCGGCGGAGCTATCGTGGCCCGGAGCGTCGATCAGGCTGTGGATAAGGCTTTGGCAATGGCCGGCGGTAAAGATGTGATCTGTGCCCTGGGGTCGTTTTATCTCGCCGGAGAGATAAAACAATCATTTCATCAAATGCGTTCTTGTGGTAAGGCATAGCGCTAAATATAAGGATCAAGGATAAAGGATAAAGGATAAAGGTAATTGTCGATTTGCTAATCAAATTTGAACATCATTTTAATATTGCCATTGCTATATTATTTGTCCTTTTTTATTGCGGCGGCATTTGGGCGCAGGACATTAAGCTGCCCGCTGATGCGCCGGTGAAAATTGAAGCGGACAATCTGTCTTATGATCAGGAACGGGATATCTATTCGGCTGAGGGCGGTGTGGTGATTACTTATGGTGACGGAACCCTGAGTGCTCAGCATGTTGAATATGACCGAAAGAACAATCTGGCAACCGCTCAGGGCGGCGCTTTTCTGAAGATGGCGGAAGATTCGCTCGCGGGTGATAAAATCGTAGTCAATCTGGAAGATAAAACCGGCGTGGCCTATAACTCGAAAGTATTTTACGCTCGCAATCATTTCTATATTTCAGGAGATCGAATAGAGAAAACAGGCGAGAACACCTATTCGATCGAGCAGCCCGTGGCCACCACATGCGACGGCGATCATCCCGATTGGAAGATTGCCGGAAGTTCGATGAAAGTCACCCTGGAAGGATATGGCTGGGTGAAGAATGCCCGTCTGATGACCAAAGACGTGCCGGTACTGTACACCCCCATCATCGCCTTTCCGGCGAAAACCAAGCGTCAGACAGGGTTCCTTTTTCCCTATCTTTCCCACTCCAAAAATAAAGACGGCATCGATATCGAAATTCCTTTTTTCTGGGCGATCAATCCCCAGATGGACGCGACCATTTATTCGCGCTACATCGAGAAAAGAGGGTTAAGAGAAGGCGCTGAATTTCGGTATTTCGCGGGTGGCAGGTCTTTCGGAACGCTCTACGGCGATTACATGGAGGACGGCAAGCACGTTTACGAAAGCGGGATTACCAATCTGCCCCGGGACTGGCAGGGAACGCACAAGCGCTGGTCTTATTACCTGAATCATCAGACGAATTTTGATTCTCAGTTTTATTTACGGACGGACGTTTACCGCGTTTCCGATCCCTGGTATTTTCGTGATTTCAATTCTCATAACTATTATCTGACGAATTACGCCGCTTTTGAAGAAGATCCGTTTCGTAAAGTTCCTTTTCAGGGGAATGCCTCTCTGCCGTTTCTGGAATCGTCCGCCCGGCTGTTTAAGGGATGGAATCATTATAACCTGATGGCACGCGTAAGTTACCGGGACGATTTTTCGGTGGTGAATAATGACCGGACATTACAGCAGTATCCGGAAATTATTTTGACGGGTATCAAACAGCCGCTTTTTTCATCCCCCGTTTATTATGAATTTACGGGGACCTATGATTATTTCTACCGCGGCGAAGGGCAGAAGGGGCACTATGTGGATATCGCACCGGCGGTTTCTCTGCCTTTGAACATCTCCAGTTTCGCGAAGATTACACCGCAATTGACGGTGCGGGAGATTTTTTGGTTTGGGGACCGCGAAAACAATGACTATGATACCGGCAGAAGAAACGACAGCCGGACAGTCTTGAATGCGGGTGTGACGCTCAGCAGCAGGCTTTCCCGTGTCTTCGACGTCAGCCTTCTGGACTGGGAGAAGCTCCGTCATGAAATCAGACCGGAAGTTGTGTATTCGTACATCCCCCGCGTCCGGCAGGATCAGGTCCCTGAAAGAGACATTGTTAACAATACCTGGATATGGCATGACACCGTTCCTGATTATATCCCCAGGCTCAGTTCGATGCTTGATCCTTTTACCTCCTTGAACACCGGTAACACGGATGCTTTAATGGAACAAAACGCGGTGGCCTGGTCGTTGACCAATACGATAACCGTCCGGAAGAAGGGCAAAGACCAGCTGGGCCGGTATCTCGAAATCTTCCGTTTCAAGTTATTTCAGGTGTACGATATCAACGAGTCTAAAAGAGGTATGCAGTTCTTTGATGTTGATGAAGCTGAAGAGGCCGGTACGACGTTGGAAAGACGAACCCTTTCTGATTTGGGGATCGAGCTGGATATAAGACCGCATCCCTATTTGTCATTTTCGGCCCGTAACAGATACAGTATTTTAGGCGATAAATACTTCGCCTACAGTAATAACTACGGTATATATCGTAAATATGGTAAACAAAGCGGCTGGAGAGAAATGAATTATGATCTGAGGATCAGTGATTGGCGCGGCGACAGTCTGACGTTTGGATACCGCTACACTCAGGACTCCATCGAAGCAATCAGCATGGATTTAAAAGCAGCCATCACCGAGCGTCTGAGCGGGAGATTTATTGTCCGGCTTGATCAACTGAACGATCGGACTGTGGAAAATACGGTCGGACTGATGTATACGGAGCAATGCTGGGGGGTGGGAGTGGACTACACCAGGACGCATGATGATCAGAGAATTATACTGAAGTTATCTCTGACTGGATTAGGTATGCTTGGAATTTAATTACATATTTTAAGATGCGGTTTGCCGCGTTGATCCTGGAAATGATTGCATCGGGCCGGTATCGTGAAGGATGTGATAATTAAAATATTTTCCTTGACAAATGGAATGTAATTGAATAGCTTACGCCTTTAATTTTTAACTAAAGTGGCGGTTTAATATGAAAACATTTTCAGCGAAGGCAGAAG
>CAZDYR010000212.1:0-5117 GCA_964509625.1 uncultured Smithella sp.
GGAAGCCGCCTTTAAATCCCAGCTGACGAGCCTGGGCAATGGCGAGCGCCGTTGTGGGTGAAGGACCGCCGATAAGCAGAACATCAGGCTTGCTGTTAACCGCGGCGGTCAGCGGTGCAACAAAGTCTGTTCTGGTGTAAAAGTTTGCGGGTTTGTCCGCCGTTATCGTTCCGCCTTTTTTTTCCCAGACGGACCTAAAGACTTGACGCCATTCATCGCCGTAAGCGCCAAGGGTAACAACCATGGCCGCTTTACGCCAGCCTTTTTCCCAGGCAAAGTTGGAATAGACCTTGGCGTAATCCGACAAAAGGGGCGCAGCAATCACCAGGAGATTATTTTTTGTGTAGTCGGCTTTGGGTGATGACGTATAGCCCATGACGATGAACTCTCCGCATTCTTCTTCATTGAACTTCAACATGGGGGCGGCTGAACTGAAAACAGGATCGAAAATCGCCAGAGCGCCTTTGTCCAGCAGTTGACGGGCGTTAGCTACCGCCAGCTCCGGACTGGCTTTGTCGTCCATCCGCTCGAGTCTGAATAAATGCTTCTGTCCGTCCGCCATGACGCCACCGGCGGCGTTCAGTTCCTTAACGGCCATATCGATGCCGTTGAGGCAATCCTGTCCGTATTCACCCGCCGGACCACTCAGCGGACCGGAAAAGCCGACCACGATCTCCGCCGCGAAGCCGGAAACACTCCAGAAAACGATAGAAGCAATGGATAGTAAACATAAGAACTTTTTAAGATGCCTCATTTTTCCCTCCTCATTTGTTAAAATTCATTCCCAGATCATTCCAAAGTGGCATTAAATATCCTGTAGTTTGTCAATGGCCTTTTTAGACGAGGTGACTAATTTATCAGCATCTTTGGCGTCCGGTGTCTTTTTAATCATATCAGATAATGATTTGGTCTTGTCATCCGTAACAGCCGCGACCGGTTCCGGAGCCGCTGCTTTCACGGCGGGTGCCGGTTCCGGAGTTGTTTTATGCGCCGGGGCCGCTGAACTCATTTTTGAGCGAAGCGCGTTTACGGACTGTACAAGTTCACCGATGGCATCGTCTGCGTCCCAGCTGAGCGACCTGTTATATTTTCCTGACGCAAATTCCCGCAGAACACCTGATGTTTCTTGAAGAGGTTCGATAACATTGCTTTCCATCATTTTTTTGATGGAGGAAGGGATGATGATGACACAGGCAACAAGCAGAACGATCAGCAGGACGACGATAATGTAAAAGATAGCGGAACCGCTTCCTTTTTCGGCAAGATTGCTTTCAAAATCAAGCAGCTGAGTTAAAAGTTGATTGACGGCATCCATTTTATCATTCGCCGCGCTCAGATAGGCGGCCCCTGTGCCCATGGGAGCAAGCCTTATGACTTGAACGGCGGATTTCTGGTATTCACCCAGATTATCCACGATTGCCTGGTAATACTTTTTTTGTTCCGCGCTGATGTTGGAGTCCAATGCCTTTTTTGCCAGATTGAGGCTTTCATCCAGAGTTGCAATCTGCTGGTCGGATATTTTGGCGATTTCCTGTTTATCCTGGCTTGCCGCCACCATGTTTTTTATTTTGTAAAGATTCGCATGCACGGTGTTGACGTCGTTGGACAATTTTACGCTTCTTTGAAAATCCTTTAAGCCGCTGCTGCTTGCTGTAAATTTTAGAATAAATAAACCAATTAAAGCGATTAGAACAATAACAACGGCCAAACCCAGCAGTTTTGTTGAAAGTGCTTTTTGCCCTACGTTTAAATTATTACTTGAGTTCATGATTCAGTTTTCCCCTCTCGTGTGTCTGGTTAATAATAATGATTCCCGCAAACAAACAGCCGTTCTTCCTGAAATCCTTTAACTTTTTTGATTATTTTTTTATTGCTTGTCTTTCTGGGATCTTTGCGCAGGTCGATTCACGTAAGTAAGGTGTCCGGCGCATAAATCTCCATACTTCTTATATGTTTAAGAATACTTGCGCAGGCTCTTGTTGTCAAGACAATTTTAATAGAAGAATATTTTTGCATTTTATGATACATGCGCCATCCGGTTGGCCAAAATGAACGGTTCAACTTGATCGTTTTGTTCATCACCCAAAATTATATCGACAACGATTTCTTTGTTAGTAAGAGGACTTACCCTGGATGTGGATTTGGGCATGGCTTTTGCTATGTTCATGTCAGCGGTAGTTAGAAAAGTTTTATTAATCATAATGACGGTGAATTATGGCAAGTGCATCAAACGAATTTGATCTGGTCAACGCGCAGCTCAACTCTTCAAGTGACAGGAAAAGAGAAGGGCAGAGGGAATGGCGTGTCCGGGAAGTCTTGATTGTTGATGATGAAGAACCTCTGCTTTTAACCATTGCGGATGGATTAAGTATTTATAAAAAATATTTTAATCTGCACACGGCAACCAATGGAGCAGACGCAGTTAAGGTATTGAAGTCGTCGCCTGTTATCGACCTGGTTGTCACGGATTTAAGCATGCCGAAGATGGATGGTTTTGAGCTTTTAGCATATATGAACAGAAATTATCCCAAAATCCCGGTGATCCTGATGACGGCTTTTGGCACACCCAAAATTGAAGAAATCGTCAGCAGCATGGGCATTTTCCGTTATCTGGAAAAACCGCTGGATATCAATAGCGTTGCGGACAATATTTTAGAGGCGTTGTCCATCAAGTCGGGGCAAATGGTTTCCAAAACAAGAGAAACCAGAGACCGGGAACAGAATAAAACGAACTATACATCGGGATTTCTTGGCCCGGGTTATTATAAAAAAACGATGCCATAAGTGTTTCAGTATGGGGATAATTTATGGGGGGCGATGTGAAAAAAGATTTCAAACTCATCATTGATAATGATGAACTGGAAAATGCGCCGGCGGCGGACGCAGGCATGAAAGATGAGTTGCAGCGCTGGCCGCTTTTTGGTCTTTCCGTGGGCAGTTTTCTGCAAGTGATCGCAATGGAGCAGCAGACCTGCATCATGGAAGTCTATCTCAACGCAAATCATTGGGGACACTTCTGCTTTGTGGAAGGCGAACTTTACGATGCGGTTTGCGGCGATATGGGCGGAGAAATAGCCGCGATGGAGATGATTGCCTGGGAAAATGTCCGGCTGAATATCAAGCAGATTCTTAATACGAGCAGTGTGGTGAGAAAGATTGACAAAAATCTCATGCTGCTGATGATGGAAAGCTCCCGGCGCCGTGATGAAGTGATGGGAAACGGCAGTCATCCGGATGGAGAGGATGCCGAGGAGATAGAAGAAGTGGAAGAAATGGAAGTTGTTGCTGTTGATGTTGAACGCGCAAAACTCAGCGCCTGTCTCAACATCATGAGCAAGGATATGGGCGATGCTTTGACGGCGGCCAGTATATCCAATATGAATGAAGGTAAAATACTGGCGGCGCATCACGCGGCTCCTGAAGCGGCGGAAGCCTTTCTGCGTCTGACGAAATTTATGAGGCAGGCCTTCAGTGACAATACGGTCAATAGCCTGGGGGATCATTATATTGTGGATTTAAAAGATCGGCAGACTCTTGTGATTCTGATGATTGGAGATCATCAGTGGTGCATCGTTTTCAAAAACGAAAAGTGCACTTTGGGCCTTCTGCGTAATGTCATCATGCCCAAAGTTATCAAGACGTTTAATGAAATGAATATAGGGTGAACAGATAAAAAGGAGGCCTAATGAATATCCAGAAATTGAACGTTTGTATGGACATCTTGAAGAAGGATTTGGGTGAGGGGTTTGTTGCCTCTTGTATTATCACGACAGATGATGGGCAAGTTCTGGTTGCCACCGATAAGGCCAATATCGCAGAAGCAACGCTGCTAAATGACGCGACCGCTCTGATGCGTAACGCGTTGAAAACCTATCCGGCGGAATTAGGCCAGTATTATTATGTTGATGTGGCCGGGAGCATGGCGGTTTTGGTCATTCCCTTTGGCGACTATCAGTGGACGGTAACCGTTAATAAGAAACTGGTCAAACTGGGACTCCTGCTGAATGTCGTCTTGCCGGCCATCATTAATGCTTTTGAAGATGCGGTTGTTTCTTAACGCTTAGGGGGAAAAGGGATCATGGGAGAGAAATTAGTTCGCATATTTGAAATTGTCCAGGATCAGGCGGGTCTAAAAGGCCGCATGGAGCTTGCCACGAGGACCGGGATCTCGCTCAACAGAGCGACGCAAATGAAGGACACGGAAGAACTGGTCAAAAGAATGAAAGATATTGCAAGTTCTATACTTGAAAAAAATTCATAAATAATATAATAGTATCAAAGAAAACAAAGAAATTCCGTTTTAGTCGTTCCTCTCTTATTCGGGTTGAGTCCCGATGAGACAGAAGCGCGACTTGGCGGAAAATTAATTTATGGTGCAGGATAATGGTGTTCCCCCGGGAACGGTCATTAAACATTCTGGATAAGAGGAAAGACAAATATGATTTTAGGCCAAAAGCAACTTGATAAAATACATGATACTTTAACTGAAAATCTTATTGGTTCCGGCGTTCAGAGTGTGATGCTGATTGATACGGCCGGCAATGTGATCGCATCGATCAATAACGGCAACGAGACTATAGACTTGTATTCCTTGGCGGCACTGGCCGCCGCCAATTTCGGCGCCATGAGTTGCATGGCCAGAATTGTCGGTGAAGATGAGTTTTCTCTTTTGTTCCATAAGGGAGAGAAAGAGAACATATACTTTTGCAAGGTCAATGAAGAATTACTGTTGGTGAATATATTTAATAACCAGATTTCACTGGGCTTTCTCAGACTGAAAATGTCAAAAGTTGTTGAAGAATTACTGGAAGTGCTGGCTGTGTAACGATGCGGACAAGGTGTGTACAGGCTGATAGAGGCTTTGAAATAGCAGGGGGTATCAAGTTTGGCATTTATTAATTTGAAAGACAAGGTTATCCAAGCCAAAATCGTTTATTATGGTCCTGGGAGATGTGGCAAGACAACGAATCTCGAATATATTTACGATAAATGCCGTACCCAGGTTAATTCCGAGATGGTCACGGTCAAAACGCAGGGAGACCGGACACTGTTTTTTGATTTCTTCCCGTTTGATATGGGGAAAATCAGTGGTTACGACGTCAAGATTCAGCTCTACA
>CAZDYR010000213.1:0-5117 GCA_964509625.1 uncultured Smithella sp.
AACTCAATCACGGCGGCCAATCCCGGTGTCGATATCTGGGTGCCCGGCGCCGGAGAGCGCGTTTTGCTACCTTTGAGCTTCATTTTGCCGGACGCCGCCAGAAAAGGTATTGTGATCAACCTGGCCGCCATGAGGCTCTTTCTTTTTAAAGACAATGGCAAGGCGGTATCGACTTATCCGCTTGGCATCGGCACGGAGGAGCGTCCCACCCCCATGGGCAGAATGTATGTGGCCCGTAAGGTGACCCGTCCGACCTGGTATGTGCCCGCCAAAATCGCGGAAGATCACCGGAAAAAAGGAGACATCCTGCCCCCGCAAGTTCCGCCCGGGCCGGATAATCCGCTTGGTGAATACGCGCTGTATTTAAGCAAGGCCACTTATCTGATCCATGGAACGAACAAACCGGCCAGCATCGGTCTTCGTGCCACCAACGGCTGCATGAGGCTCTATCCGGAAAACATAAAAAAACTCTACGAACAAACGCCGGTTGACACGCCGGTCAGCATCGTTCATCAACCCTATCTTGTGGGTCAACGCGATGGCGTCATCTACATGGAGGCACATACGCCGTTTGAAGATTTGGGAGCCGATGACATCGATGCCTTCTATGCAAAATTGAAAGATATTGAAAAGAAAACTTTGCGCGGACTTGATTGGGGAAAAGTCAGGAAAACGCTCACGGAGGCAAAAGGAATCCCCGTTTCCATATCCGGAACCCGTCCGGGAGGAGAACTTTGGCCCGCGGATATTGTGGAAGTCAATCACCCGAAGAAATTGCTGGGCAAACCGGAAATACCCGAACTGAAAGTAGGCGCCTGGTATGTTGTCGTTTCTGATGAACGCAATGAGGTTGATGCCATAAGACTTGCCGCCATTGTCAATCACCAGGGGCCGCCCATCCCGGCAAGGGTTCTGCCGAAACAAAACGGTTTCCGTGTTATCGCGGGCCCTTTTCATGATGCGGGCGATGCCGGTGACGCCATCAAGCGATTGAGGTACGACCTGGAGATAGAAGGCAAACTGATCGCGCCCAGTATGAAGAAATAGTCAGGGCCGTTTGTATGTTTGTCATCGCTTTTGAACTATTGCAGTCTTTCCGCATTTCGCAGAAGACTGCGGCGAATTAACGCTTGTCCCGCAATAGCGGGATTAAATATTATCATTCACTGTAACAACACAAAAAATTGATTAGAAAGGAGGTGATTCAAAGATGAAAAAGAGTCTTTTACTGATAGCCTTGATGTTTGCTCTCACGATTGCCTTGATTGGTTGCGCGACAACCGGTGACCTCGAAAAAGTGCAGGCGCAGGGACAGCAGACCAACGCGAAAGCTGACCAGGCTTTGAAGGATGCGCAGGATGCCAAGGCGGCAGCCGATGCGGCCACGGTAAAGGCGGCTGACGCGGCAGCCCGCGCGGAAAACGCTGCTAAACTGGCGGAAGAAAGAGCAAGACTGGCTGAGGAAAGAGCGCAGAAAGAAAAAGAAAAAGCGCAGAAAGCCAATACTGTTTTCGAGAAATCCATGAAGAAGTAAGTTAAATTTTAGGGGGGAACCGTTAAATCCACCTTAAAGGTTCCGGAAAAATAAGTGGCGGGGTTTTGAAACCCTGCCACTTATTTGTTTTTTTATCTCATGTCATTCACCTATTACCCATCACCCATGACCTATCAGTTTTAGCCTTTCGCCTTTGTCCTTGATCCTTTCACCCTTCACCATCCCCCCTTGCGCTCACCACTCCAATATGTTAGACAAATTGCCGATCATTACCACATTGGAGCATACCATACCTATGAAGTACGAACCGATCGCCATCGAAGAGAAATGGCAAAAGAAATGGGAAGAAGAAAAAGCGTTTAAAGTCACCGAAGACCCGCAAAAGAAAAAATACTATCTGCTGGAAATGTTTCCCTACCCGTCCGGCAAAATCCATATCGGCCATGTGCGTAATTATACCATCGGAGACGTGGTCGCCCGCTACAAACGCATGAAGGGATTCAACGTCCTGCATCCGATCGGCTGGGACGCCTTCGGAATGCCCGCCGAAAACGCCGCCATCGAACACAAAATTCATCCGTCCAAATGGACCCATGAAAATATCAATCACATGAAAAAACAGCTCAAGCGCATGGGCTTCAGCTACGACTGGGACCGCGAAGTGGCCACCTGCGAGCCGGAGTATTACCGCTGGGAGCAGCTGTTCTTCATCTGGATGTTCGAAAAAGGCCTGGCCTACAAGAAACGCTCCAGCGTGAATTTCTGCAAAAAGTGCGACACGGTGTTGGCCAATGAGCAGGTCGAAGGCGGTCTGTGCTGGCGCTGCGGCACGGAAGTGACGGAAAAAGTACTTGATCAGTGGTTCTTCAAAATCACCGCCTACACCGAGGAGCTTCTGGAATACTGCGACAAGCTGCCCGGCTGGCCGGAACGCGTCATGACCATGCAGAAAAACTGGATCGGAAAAAGCTACGGCTGCCTGGTCGATTTTCCGATGGCCGAAGGCCCCGGCGCCGTCAAAGTTTTCACGACCCGTCAGGACACGCTCTTCGGCGCGACATTCATGCTTGTGGCCGCCGAGCATCCGCTGGTTATGGAACTGGCCAAAGGCAAGTCCTGTGAAGGCGACGTCCGTTCGTTTGTCGAAAAAGTCAAAAAGCAGGACAAACTGATGCGGACTTCCGAGTATTATGAGAAGGAAGGATTATTTCTGGATTCCTACTGCCTCAATCCGCTCACCGGCTGGAAAATGCCCATTTACGCCGCGAATTTCGTCCTGGCCGACTACGGCACCGGCTGCGTCATGGCCGTTCCCACGCACGACCAGCGCGACTTCGAGTTTGCCAAAAAATTCGATTTGCCGCTGATTGTCGTCATTTCCCCGAAAGACCGGACGCTGGACGCGGCAACCATGACGGAGGCCTACGTGGATGAAGGCGTCCTGGTAAACTCCGGCCAGTTCAACGGCATGGAAAACACCAAGGTGCTGGAAGCCATCGCCGATTTTCTCGAGGCCCAGGGCAAAGGCAAACGCACGATTCAATACAGGCTTCGCGACTGGGGTATTTCCCGCCAGCGCTACTGGGGCGCCCCCATTCCGATGATCAACTGCGACCAATGCGGCATCGTTCCGGTGAAGGAAGAAGATCTGCCCGTTGTGCTGCCCGAAAATGTTGTCTTCAGTCCGGAAGGCGGCTCGCCTCTCGCGGCGCTGCCTGAATTTGTCAATACAACATGCCCTAAATGCGGCGGCAAAGCCGTCCGGGAGACAGACACCATGGATACATTTGTGGAATCCTCCTGGTATTTTGAGCGCTACTGCTGCCCGAAACACGACACCAAACCGGGACTTGACCGCAAGGCGCTGGACTACTGGATGCCGGTGGATCAATATATCGGCGGGATCGAGCACGCGATTCTGCACCTGCTTTATTCGCGCTTCTACACCAAAGTGCTGCGCGATTTCGGCGTGGTCGGCGTCACGGAACCTTTCACCAATCTGCTTACGCAGGGCATGGTCTGCAAGGAAACCATGAAGTGCCCCGAGCACGGATATCTCTTCCCCGAGCAGGCGGCGGGCGGCAAGTGCCACATTTGCGGCAAGGATGTCATCATCGGCAAAACGGAAAAGATGTCCAAATCACTCAAAAACGTTATTGACCCGGATTTTCTGGTCAAGACCTACGGCGCGGACACGGCGCGCATCTTCTGCCTGTTTGCGGCGCCTCCGGAAAAAGACCTGGAGTGGAGCGAACAGGGCGTTGACGGATCTTTTCGATTTCTGAGCCGCCTCTGGAGAATTTTTGACGATTACCTGGAAGACATCAAAGGGATATCGTCCGCATCCGGAAACTTGATACTGGAGGGCGATCTCAAGGCGCTGAGGCGTAAAACGCATCAAACCATCCGCAAGGTTTCCATCGACATTGAAGACCGTTTCCACTTCAACACGGCAATCAGCGCGGTGATGGAACTGGTCAACGCGTTGTACGCCGTCAAACGTCCCGCGGCAAACGACAAAACCGCGCTCGCGGTGATCGGCGAAGCGCTGGAAGCGGCGGTTCTGCTTCTGGCGCCTATCGTCCCGCATATGACGGAAGAGCTCTGGCAGACGCTTGGCCACAATACATCGGTTGCCGACACACCCTGGCCCGACTTTGATCCGGCCATCGCCAGCGAAGAAGAGATGACCATTGTTGTTCAAATCAACGGCAAACTGCGCAGCCGAATGACGGTTCCCGTCGATTGCGTAGCCGAAAAAATCAAGGCCGACGCTGAGAAGGATGAAAAAATCGCGGCTTTACTGGCGGGAGCAAAAATTCTGAAAGTCATCTATGTTCCCAAAAAGCTGGTCAATATTGTGGTTGCCCAGTAAACAGGATGGTGGATATGAAAACTCAAAACCTGTGCACCAAAATTCGATACGGCTGTCTGCTTGCGCTTGTCCTGATGCTGGCCGGCTGCGGCTACGCCTTTTCTCCCCAGGGTGATTACATCGACCAGCGCATCAGGAATATTTATGTTGAGCCCTTCGGCAACAAAACCGCTCAGGCGGAAGTTGAAAATTTCATGCGCACGGCGTTTATTGATCAGATCCTCCAGAACAGCCGCTTTAAAGCCGTTCCCAACAGCGAGCAGGCGGACGCCATCATCAGCGGCAACATTCTCGGCCTCAATACGGTGACGCTTTCCTATCGCAAGAACATCCTGGCCGCTGAGGAAAGAATGACCGTTCTTCTGGAAGCCAGTTTCCGTGAAAAGGAAAGCGGTAAAATGATCTGGGCTTCCCGGCAGATCATCGGAACGGTTGACTACAAGCTGTATGACGCCGCCAATCCGCTTCCTTTCAGAAAGCAGGCCCTGGACAAGCTGTCCAAGGACACGGCGGAAAATGCTTTTAATATGATGATGTCTAATTTTTAACGGCCGGCATGTATTCATGAAATCTTCCATTTTCAAACTGGGGCCCTACCTGCTATGGAGCCAGGCGGATGAAAATCAGGCGGCGGATATTCTTCCCGATCAGATAAAGACATTCAAGGAAATCAGCAGCGCTTCGGCCTTCTTAAAAAAAATATCATCCGGCTATTTATGGGTTATGGATTCGGCCATGGCTGTTGCG
>CAZDYR010000214.1:0-5075 GCA_964509625.1 uncultured Smithella sp.
GAATGTCCACAAGGTGCGCCGTAAGCGTCGCCATGGAGATAACATCAAGGCGGTTATGTTCGAAGATATCGGTAAGCAAGCGGGGGTCGCGACGCCTCAGCCAGTCGAAATAGCGCTGCGGAATTTCCCATCCGGGGATGTCGCCTTCTCTGGTCACGCCTAAAATTTCCTCTTCGAGGGTAACCAAACGACAGTTTTCCAGGCGGTGTCCCAGAATCCGCCGCGACGGATGCAGCAGGTCCAGATGCGGCAGAGCCCCCTGTCCGCTTTGCATCCGGTTTAAAATGAAGCGCGTACTCAGCAGATTGACGTCAAAGGCCTTGCCGTTAAACGTGATGAGGAATTTTTTTTGTGCCGCTATTTGCTGAAGATATGTCAGCGCCGCTTTTTCTTCTCCGAAATCGCGCGCCAGAATCTGCTGAACATGAAACGCGCCGTCTTCAAACCAGCCCACGCCGATGAGAAACGCCATGGTGCCCGTGCCGCCGGAAAGACCCGTCGTTTCCGTATCCAGAAACAACGCATCCGACGGGTTGTATTCACTGATTAGCGGATTGTTGGCGAGCATACCCGCCGCGGTCGTATCGAATTCCATGGCTTCCCGGAGGTTGCGGTGGCCGTGGAGGCTGGAGCCGTAAACGACTTTTTCAGCCAGAAAAAAACGGCCGTGCTCGTTTTCAATTTCTGAGCCGTCCAGGATTTCTGAAAGTCTGCGATTGCCGCGTGTCTGCTTCTCGGACATGGCCGCCCGGCTTTGCGCCTGGGAGCGCGTCACCACATTTTCAATCCGCCGCCGCAAATCGGCCAGCTGCTCCTGCTTTTCATTTGTTGCGGGAAGCTGTTGAGCATGCTCTGTCTTTTTCGGGACCATATCTTCGCCGGTCAGGCGCTTGAGTTTATCAATCGATTTCATACTTCGTCTTTTATCCCCCGCTGGCGGGGGTAGGGGGTGGAGTATTTCTTTTCGTCCATCCACCTCCGTCACTTCGTGACACCTCCGCCGGCGGAGGACACCATTCACCATCCATGAGCTACGAACTTCGAACCATAACCTCTCGCCCATCGCCTCTTGCTTATAGCCTTTTAGCTATTCACCATCCACCAACGACCTTGAGCCTTGCCCGTTTTGTCACGGCCTTGTAAAATGATTGCAGGCAAGGCGCGCAAAGCCCGAGGAGTGAGACGTACTTTCAATGTACTTCGCAACGACGAGAGCAGCAGCGCAACGCAGCATCCGGTCATTTTACGGGGCCGTCAGCAGCAAGTCAATAATCTTCGGCACAATTTCCTTCGCCGTTTTGCCGACCTCCAGCGTGGGTCCCACACACGACGGGCAGCCGTACGCACAGGGACATTTTTCTATCAGAGTCTTCGCGGCGGCAAGCAGATTGGTGTGTTCGTTATAGAGCAGTTCCGAAAAGCCGATGCCGCCGGGGTATGAGTCAAAGATAAAAATCGTCGGATCAAATTCGTCGATGCGCAGGCCGTCAGCGCCGTTTAACGTCTGCGGCCGGCCCGAGGAAAACGACGTGATCACACGGCCGGTTTTGCCCTGGCTCACAAACCATTCACCGGACTTGTCGCCCAGAGACCGGTCGATATCGTGCGTGTCCGCCATCAGAAACATGGCCGACAGATGCTGGAGCGTGTAGGCCAGCGCCGACAGGCCGTCGATGACTTCCGCGGGTGTGAACCGGAGCGTGCGCAGACGGTCGCGCGGAATCGTAAACCAGTAGCTCGTCGTGTGCATGTCTTTTTCCGGCAGGTTCACATCCCCGTAGCCGAGGTTTTCCGAGGTATAGAATTTAATTTTCTTGTAGCCCACCACCTTGCGCACGACCTGCACCTCGCCATGTTCGACAATGGCGCCTGCATCGTTATGATGATCGAAAGAGTCAATCGCCCGCACGTTGGTGTAAGTCATGGCGTCGGTGTAATAGTCGGAGTCGACCTTCCGGACGTAGGCCTTCTTGCGCTCCAGATCGAGCTTGTCGACGTGATACTGCTCGGAGGCCAGCATGTAAATCGCTTCATCGTGCACGGCGGTGAAGGCGCTGTCCCAATCGACTTCCGCGATGACTTTATGATTGCCCGCGTCGGTCGTATCGACAACGACGACATTTTCCGGATTGATCGCGCGCAGACTCACTTCATCGGCCGGATAGCTCTCCGCCGCCCAGTGCCAGCGGTCATTCGTGCGATGGAGTACGCCCTTTTCTTCCAGATATTGCAAAAACTCTTCCAGGTTTTCGCTCCCGAATTTTTCTCCCTTTTCAAACGGCAGTTCAAAGGCCGCGCTCTTGATGTGATGAAGAAGAATCAGCAGATTATCGGGGTTGATCCGGCAATGCTCGGGTGAGAGCGCGAAGAAATAATCGGGATTCTCCATAATGAACTGATCCAGCGGATTGCTGCGCGCAATGAGAATCGCAAGCGAATGCCCCGAGCGCCGGCCCGCGCGTCCCGCCTGCTGCCAGGTGCTGGCGATGGAGCCCGGATAGCCCGTCATGATACAGGCTTCCAGGTTGCCGATGTCGATGCCCAGCTCGAGCGCGTTGGTGCTGATTACGCCCATGACTTCGCGCGTGCGCAGGCCGTTTTCGATGTCGCGCCGCAGGTTCGGCAGATACCCGCCGCGGTAGCCGGTGACAAAGTGATCGTCGAGGGGCTTGCTTTTGACAAACTTATCTTTCAGGTATTTGGTCAGGACTTCCACGTTGAGGCGGCTGGTGGCAAAGACAATCGTCTGAATATTGTTGTCGATGAGGTCCGAGGCGATCTTGCGCGCCGGAGTCATGGCGCTCTGGCGGATGCCCAGCTCGCGGTTGACGATGGGCGGATTGTACAGCACAAACGTTTTCGCCGCCGTGGGCGCGCCGCTTTTGTCCAGAAGCGCCACATTACGCTCCAGAATTTTTTCGGCGTGCTCGCGCGGGTTGGCCACCGTCGCCGAGCAGCAGATGAAAACGGGATTCGCGCCGTAAAAACGGCAGATGCGGATCAGCCGGCGGATGACGTTGGCAAAATGCGATCCGAAGATGCCGCGGTAAATATGCAGTTCGTCGATGACCACGTATTTGAGATTCATGAAGAGCTTTTGCCACTTGGTGTGATGCGGCAGAATGCCCGCGTGCAGCATGTCGGGATTGGTGACGACAATGTGCCCCTGGCGGCGGATGGCCTGGCGGGCGTCGTCGGGCGTGTCGCCGTCATAGGTAAATGTTTTAATGTCGGCCTGTAAATCGGTGATCAGGCTGTGGACTTCGTGCATCTGGTCCTGCGCCAGCGCCTTGGTCGGAAACATATACAGCGCCCGCGTTTCCGGCTCATCGAGAATGCGCTGCAGCACCGGCAGATTGTAGCACAGCGTCTTGCCGCTGGCCGTGGGTGTCACCAGCACGACATCCTGCCCGCTTCGGACAAAACGCACCGCCTGGGCCTGATGCTTGTAGAGCTTCTCCATGCCGCGTTTGACCAGCACGTCGCGCAGGCGCGGGCTTACCCAGGACGGATAGTCTTCAAAATCGCCCGATTTGGCGGGAATGTCGATCACCGCCGCCGCGTTGGCGTTGAACCTTTTATTTTTTTTGAGGCGCGCAATCCATTCGTCCAGTGTCAGTTTAGCCATAATATTGCTTACCTTTTTTAGGTCGGCTTTGCATTATAAATAAATAATAAAATATAACAACCGGGAGATGATAAAAAGTCATTGCAATAACCATATCAATAGTTTATCAAAAACAAGCCGATATTTTGGGCTTTAATTCATTGAAATTTTTATAAGGGAAAGAGCCATGTCACTTTTTATCATAGATCAGAAAAAATGCAGGCGGGACGGTCTTTGCCGGGATGCCTGTCCGGCGCAGATTATCGTCCAGGCGGATAAGAAGTCCTTCCCGTCCTTAATGGAAAACGGCGAGGAGTTCTGCATCAACTGCGGCCATTGTGTGGCCGTCTGTCCGCACGGGGCTTTCACACTGTCCACCATGCCGTCGGCCGGCTGTCCGTCCCTGAATAGGGACCTGCTTCCCGATGCCGGTGCTTTGAAGCACTTGCTTCTTTCCAGGCGGTCGATTCGCCAGTACAAGAAAACCCCCGTCTCCCGAAAGGTTCTGGCCGAACTTCTGGACGTGGCACGCTATGCGCCGACCGGCAGCAACAAGCAGCAGGTTTACTGGACGGTGATATCCGATCCGGACGTTGTCCACCGGCTGGCCGGGATGGTGATTGATTTCATCAAAACCATGCTGCCGGTTACCACGGATGAGGCGGTGCTTCGCCGCTTCCGGCGCATTGTCAACGCCTGGGAGAATGGCCGCGACAGAATCACGCGCGGCGCTCCCCACCTTGTTTTGGCGCACAGTCCTTCCGATTTGTCCTTTCCCGCGGCTGACTGCGCGATTGCGCTCACGTACCTGGAGCTTTATGCTTTCGCCAGAGGGCTGGGCACCTGCTGGGCCGGCTATTTTACAGGAGCCGCGAACGTGCACGCACCGCTGATTAAGGAGCTGGATTTGCCGCCGGGGCATCAATGCTATGGTGCCGTCATGCTGGGGTATCCGAAGTATCGTTATTTCCGGATTCCCGGAAGAAATGATGCCATGATTACCTGGCGCTGAGAAAAACAGCAAGGGAGGAAATAAAAAATGAGCAGTTATGTGCGGGATAATCTGATTACCGGTGAGCAGGTGGTTTATGAAACCAGATTACACTGGATCACGTTCATTTCTTTAAAGGGGGTTTTCACCCTGTTTATCGTGCCGCTCATTGCTTATCTGACAAGCGAATTTGCCATTACCAACAAGCGCATTATGATCAAGACCGGCTTCATTTCCCGCAATACTTTTGAAATGAATCTCTCCAAGATCGAGTCCATTAACGTCAATCAGAGCATCCTGGCCCGCGTCCTCGGCTACGGCACGATTATTATCATGGGAACCGGCAGCACGCGGGAGCCGTTTGATCGGATAAAAGACCCGCTGATCTTCCGCAGAAAATTTCTGGAGCAGCAGGGCTAGATAAATCAAAACTTGTGGCTCTCAGCTCATCGCCTATTGCCCACAACCCACAACCCA
>CAZDYR010000215.1:0-4501 GCA_964509625.1 uncultured Smithella sp.
GTACAAAAAGAGCCAGGGATAAAAGATAAAATAATGTCGCCAGGGAAGCAAAGCGCTGAACGATATAGGTGACGGATTGAGTAGCCAGTGGATGGGTCACAAAAAGCAGACCGGTTAAAAAAGCCATCATCACCTTATGCTTGCCGATTTCCGTGTCTTTCATCGCCGGTGTGGAAAGCGTCAACCCAACGAGCCACCAGACCAGAAAGGCATTAATCAAATGAATGGTCAGATTGACCAGGTGATATCCACGGACATCCAGGCCATGAATTTGAAAATTTAGAAAGAACGTGGCGACACCGACGGGGCGGTTTGGAAAAAGACGAATCCAGTCACCCAGGGTCGCCGAACCTTCTGTAACACTGCTGTGGAAGACATTGCCATCGTCAAAATGAAAGGAGCAGTCAAACGAATTGGAATAAGCCAGAATACCGGCGGTGAAGATGACTAAGACCAATAAGTACTGATATCTTTTAATCATGAATGGGGTGTCCCACGAAATAGTTTTGCATAAAACATCATTAGAATTTTTCGCAATATATCATCTTTCACCGGAATACCCAAATGTTACGTCATGAAATAATCTGCCACCTGTTTTGCTTTCCTTTGAACACTCCTGCATGATTCAGCGGCCAAAATCGATGGAACATTCTCGGGAATCATTACAAAATACCAATAGACAGGTTCGGACGATTTCATGTAATAAAAAGACATGATTTTAAAAAAATATCTGCCGAACATATTACTCATCGCACTGGTGATCATCGTATATTGGCCGTCCTTTTCCGGGGATTTCATCTTTGATGACAACAATCTTGTCAAAAACAACCCTTACGTAAAAAGCCTGCACAGCATATCCTCTTATCTGGCTCAGGAAGACGGCATTGTCGATAAAACCGTCAACACCCATCTCCACACCGGCTTCTACCGGCCTTTGTTGAATTTCAGTTATTATATTGACTACAAAGTCTGGGGAATGAAAGCATTTGGGTTCCGGCTCACCAATATTGTATTGCACGGGTTGTGTTGTCTGCTGATTTTCCAGCTTCTGCTTCGCTTAAACACCAACCGGACGGCCGCTCTTGCCGGATCCATTTTCTTTGCGCTTCACCCTCTGAATACTGAATCCGTATCCATGATCGTCTGTCGAAACAACCTGCTTGTGACGATATTTTGCATTCTCGCCCTGATTTGCTATTTGGAATGCCGCCGGGGCCGTTGGATTTACGTATTTGCATCATCTCTGTTTTTTGGTCTGGCTCTTTTATCCAAAGAAGTGTCCGTCATGCTGATCTTTGTCTTTTTCTTGTACAATAGACTTTTATTCCGGGATAATCGCGATCTCACCGGGGAATTCATGAGCTATCTCCCCTTTTTGTTTCTTTTGACCGCTTACCTGATCTTGCGAGCCCATGTGATCGGCGCCTTTGCATCCCCGATGACCTCGGAAGATTTTCCAACCCGATTGTATTTCATCCCTTACATCATCGGACTGAATTTTCTGCTGGCTTTTTTCCCCTCGGGTCTGCACAGCTTCTATCTGAAATACCCTGAACACTACCTTGGATATGAAGGTATCCTCTCTTATATTATTTTTCTCCTGCTGGCTGTCGCCCTGTGGAGGCTGCGACACAAGACTTTGCTGATTTTTTCGGTTGCTTGCTTTGTCGTGTCCATGTTTCCCGTTCTGGGATTAATTCCGATCGCCTCCCCATCGATCATAACCATGAGATGGCTTTATTTTCCTTTAGCTTTTCTTTCGATCGGTGTTGCATACCTCATTCAGACTGTGTGGACGTCCCCAAAAACAAAAACGCTGGGCACTGCGCTCATGGTGATCATTTTTGCATATTTTGGAGCCTACACGTATGTATTGGCTGACACCCTTTGGAAAAACCAGAGATCTTTTCTAAATATCGAAGTTTTGCATTTCAAAAATGTACTGTTTGCCGACGCCCTTGCCGGATTTCTTCATGACGAAAAAAAATACGCTGAAGCCGAAGCGCTGTATATAACGTCCCTCAACGCCTTTCCGAAAAAGGTGGATACGTACATCAATTATTCGGCCCTGTTGATTGATACGGGGCGCCCCGAATCAGCGAAGGTCTATTTGATGCGGTCCAAATCATTGATCATGACCACCGAAAAACGCTGCGAATGGTTTAACAACATGGGAATCGCGTGCGCTCATATGAATCAAAAACAATGCGCACTGGACAATTTGAGCCGGGCCGTTCGATCCTGTCCCGATCATCCTGTCTTTAAAAACAATCTGGACACCGTCAAATCAACGGCACCCTGATTCCGGTTTTTCAAAGCTCACCGAACAGACCTCAGAAACGGCGCCTGTCATTTTTTCTTAAAGTTTTGAGCTCAGACAGGGCATTTATAGCATCTTGATCTCCCGGCTTGATTTGCAATATTTTTTCATACTGATCCGATGACTCGCCATATTTTTCCATTTTCTTCAGCACGATCCCCAGATGATTGAGAGCCTCAATATGTTTTGAATCCCGCCTTAATACATTCACAAAATCCTTTGCCGCCTGATCATGTCTGTCGAGAAATGCAAATGATACTCCCCGGCTGAAACGCGCCTCAACATAGGTCGGTTTTATTCTCAGCGCTTCGCTAAAATTGGCAATGGCCGGGACATGCTGCTGATGCATCTGATAAACGATTCCCCGGTTGAAAAAAGCTTCAGCGTATGTTGGATTCATTTTTATTGCCTGATTGAAATCTTCGAATGATTCTTGATGACGGCCTTTTAACCGTCTGGCCACACCCCGATAATGATAGTAGTCCGACATGGCAGGACCAATATGGATTGCACTGGAGAAATCTGCAATAGCTGCTTCCAACCGGTTGTTTTCCAGATAAAGCAGCCCTCGGTTATAGAACGCATCGGCATACTTGGGATTCAATTTAACGGCTCGATCATAATCATGCAAAGCTTTCGTCCTTTCGCCGAAGATGCTGTAAATAACGGCACGGTTGTTAAAGGCTTCTGTGCATTTGCTATCCAGTGTGATCGCCATATTATAATCTGACAGGGCCAGCTGGCGCTCCCCTTTTTGCGCATAGGCCAATCCCCTGAGATTATAGGCCAGAGATACTTTGTGATTTTTTATCACATCATTCCACAAGGACAGAGGATCCCCCCACAATTGGCACCGCTGCCAGGCCAGGATTGACAAAGCAACAATGATCCCTAGAGAGATTACAGCCAGGCTGCCCCGGATATACTTGCTTTTAGCCGAACAATCTGCCGCAGCCCAGACGGCCATGATAAACAATCCGATGAATGGCACATAAGCATAGCGGTCGGCCATGGACTGCACGCCTACCTGAACCAGCCCTATTACCGGCACGAGGGTTCCCAGAAACCAAAGCCACCCCACAAGAAGATACCTTCTCTTGCGGTAGGACCATAGCGCCACGACCGATAATAATATCAAAACACATAATGCCGGCAATAGTTCATAGATCCCTATTTTGTATCGTGGATAAAACACCGACAGGTCGAGTGGCCAAACCATTTTCCGTATATAAAGACCATACGTAACAACCGCGTTCAAGATCCGCTTCGTCAGCGGCAGAAGGGCTGTATCCACGACGGCCCCGGCAGTACGTTGCGCATACAAAGTCGCGACTATCGAAATGAGCGTCAAAGCAAAGAGAGGCATCTTTTCTAAAATCAGGAAGCTCCACTTGTCTTTTGCCACTTTTGAAGTCGCAGAGACCTCCCTTTCCGGCCGCGCATCCCCCCCCGTGCGGTTAAGCGGCCAGTAATCCATCAACAGCAAAACAAACGGCAGCGTCACCAGCATCGGCTTGGACATCAATCCCAACGCAAAACTCAAAATCACCAGCCCATACCGCCACCATCCCGGACGCCGAATATATCCGACATAAAAAATCATTGTTAAAAACCAGCAGAATGTGCTCAACACATTCTTCCGCTCCGAAACCCAGGCCACCGATTCCACATTGATCGGATGAACCGCAAACAAAGCCGCGACCAGTGCGCTTCTCCAGACAGCCCCGGTCATCCGGTTCAAAAGCAAAAAAAGCAAAACCGTATTCACAGTATGAAGGATCAAACTCGTCCAGTGATGGCCGCCGGCTTGCTCTCCAAATATCTGCCAGTCCAGTCGGTGAGACAACATGGTCAGGGGATGCCAGTTGGCGGCATGTATCGTTCTGAATTCATGCATCATCGACTGCAACGTCAGCGGTGACTTGATCTTATGATTTTGCGTTATGTAAAGATTATCATCATAATTGATAAAACCGAAATTCTGTACCTGCCAGTAGACGGCAAGTGTAAGTAAAATTAATAACAGGATGATCATGATTAATTTTTCACGATTTGTTATACGTCTTTTAAGCACAACCATCTCCAATCATTAACACAAGACACTTCCGTTGACTGTCGCCTGCCGGTTCAATGAACCTCTTTATGATCCTTCCCGAAAGAGGGGCTTTCGTTGCACTAAAT
>CAZDYR010000215.1:4511-5059 GCA_964509625.1 uncultured Smithella sp.
ATAAATAAAGTGATAAGCGATATCCATACATATATGAGGAAGAAAGGCGGCTGGTACAGGAACACGATTTGCTGTTTGCCTGCATCAACCTCCACGCCTTGAAACAGATAATTCAAGCGAACAATATTTACCGGTTTTCCGTTTACAGTCGCCCGCCAGCCGGGATAAAAAGATTCAGCCAGAACAACGATGCCGCGTTTCAGAGCGTCGATTTCAACTCGGATGCGATGACTTTTTTCGTAAACAATTTCATCCATATTCTGGAAGTAAGGAGTATTATGACGACTTGCCATATTCTCCGGTCCAAGGGCTGATGTAAAAACATTAAATGGCCGGGCACTGACATCCTTTAAAGTCCATGCTCCGAGACGGCGAATCTCTCCGACCATCCAGGCCCGTGGAAGAGGATTCCTGATCCGGTATAAAACGGAATTCATTTTTTCGATATGCGCCATGACGTCCGGTTGTTTGTCAAGCTTTTCCGCCGTTACGATATATTTCACATTCGACAATTGCAGCATCCTGATCTTTTCAGGCCAGGGCTGCTG
>CAZDYR010000216.1:0-5029 GCA_964509625.1 uncultured Smithella sp.
CAATGGCCGCATCGGCTGCCGCCGGATCGGTAAAGCGGCCGACGGCGATAACCGGGACGGAGGTGACGTCCTTTATTTTTTTCGCCAGCCAGACATTAAAGCCGGGAGCGTATTCGCCGGGAGCCTGGGTGATGCCGCCGGGGCTTCCGTGCGTGCCGAAAGACGCGTGAATCACATCCACTCCGGCTTTCACCATATCAGGAATAATGGTCTGCATGTCTTCCACGCTGTAACCGCCTTTGATGAATTCCTGCGCGGAGAGCCGGATGGAAACAGGATAATCCGGCCCCACCTGCTTGCGGACCTCCGCAATGACTTCCAGAACAAACCGCGATCTTTCCTTTAACGTGGCTCCGCCGTATTGATCGGACCGCTGGTTGGTCAGGGTCGAGAGAAACTGCGTTAAGAGGTAACCGTGGGCGCCGTGAATTTCCACGGCATCAAAACCGGCTTCGCGCGCGCGTCTTGCTGCCGATCCAAAGCAGGCAATGGTTTCTTTGATATCGTCAATGGTCATTTCTCTGGGCATGCCCTTAAAAACAATGCTCGGGATGGCTGACGGCGCCATGGCTCTGCCTTTTCCCAGAAGATAGAGGCTTTCCCGACCGGTGTGATGAATCTGCATGGCGATCTTGCAGCCTTCCTGATGCGCTGCTTCGGCCATTTTTTTCAGCCCCGGGATAAAGCGATCGTCGTAGGCGCCGATCTGGCTCGGGCCTACAACACCATCGGGATGAACGCCGGTGATCTCCGTAATAATCAATCCGGGCTGTCCTTTGGCACGGCGCGTAATGTAGGCTATATTCTCGTTACTGACCGTTCCATCTTTGTTTCCCAGGTTCGTCCCCATGGGGGGCATGACGACCCGGTTGGAAAGTTCCATCGACTTGATTTTTAAAGGTGACAAAATACTGTTTAGTGAGCTCATGGTGTTCTCCTTATTTTCTGCGGTCTCTTTTTTGATTAATTACGAATGAATGCCCTGGCCGCCGCCGATGACCATTTCCTTCCCGGTCATAAAAGAGGCTTCCTCGGAGCACATCCACAAAACAGCGGAGGCGATCTCTTCCGGCCTGCCGAATCGCTTCATGGGAACCAGCGCCATGGTGATATCCTTGATCTGCGGATTTTGCTGCCAGGGCTCCTCCAGCATGGGCGTATGGATAAATCCCGGACAGACGGCGTTAATCCGTACCTTCCGGTGGGCATAATCGAGAGAAGCGGCGCGGGTGAGACCCAGCACGGCGTGTTTGCTTGCCGCATACACGGACAGACCGACTTCCGAGCAAAAACCGGCCAGGGATGAATTGTTGACAATCGCGCCTCCGCCCTGTTTGAGCATCAGCGGAATCTCCTGTTTCATACAGCGCCAGACGCCTTTTAAATTGGTATTCATCATCCAGTCCCACTCTTCCATCGTTGTGTTGACGATGCGCCTCATCGTGGGCGAACTGACGCCGGCGTTGTTGAAAGCACAGTCCAGACGTCCGTATTCATCACTGATCACTTTAAACAGGTTTTCGATGTCTTCCTTTTTAGTGACGTCGGTCCTAATAAACCGGGCCTTTCCTTTTTCATTTTTTATTTCCTGCACGACAGTGTTGCCCTGGGCTTCCCGGCGGGCGGCGATGATGACCTCCCCGCCTTCGCGGGCAAACAACTGCGCCGCGGCGCGGCCGATGCCGGAATTGCCCCCGGTGACCAGAACCACTTTATCTTTAAATCTATTTGTTTTCAAATTAGATCTCCTCTCTTGAGAAAACGGTCATCACGATACAACGCCCTGACCACCGGCGACCACCAGCTCTTTTCCTGTCATAAACGAAGCTGCGTCGGAACCCAGCCACAGCACAGCACCCGCAATTTCCTCCGGCTCGCCGATTCTTCTCATCGGGGTTTTGGCCAGCAGCATATCCATCATTTTGGGAAAGTGGACCACGGGCGCTTCCAGCATGGCCGTTCGAATCGGTCCGGGGCAAACGGCATTGACACGGATATTTTTATGGGCGTATTCCAGAGCCGCGGTTTTGGTCAGGCCGAGAACGCCGTGCTTACTGGCACAGTAGGAGGCCAGTCCGTATTCCCCCGTCATCCCGAGGATAGAAGCGGTGTTCACAATGACGCCGCCGCCCTGTTTGAGCATCATACTTAGTTCCTGCTTCATGCAAAGCCAGGTGCCCCGAAGATTGGTGTTGAGAATGTCGTCCCACTCCTCCTCGGTTATTTTAGCGGCGGGCGGCGCGGTTGATGATCCCAGGCCGGCATTATTGAAAGCGACATCCAGCCGTCCGAAACGGTCACGGATTTCCTGAAAGAGCCGGTCGATTTCGAAGGGCTCGCGGATATCCGTTTTGACAAAAATAGCCCTTCCGTTATCGGATTCTATTTCGCGGACAAGTTCGTTGCCGAGATTTTCCCTGCGCGCGGCAATGATCACTTGCGCCCCCTCACGGGCAAAGGCCGTGGCCGTGGCCCTGCCGATACCGGAGGTGCCGCCTGTTACCAGAACCACCTTATGGTCGAATCTTCTGATCTCCAATAGTCTCCCCTTTCTTATCTCTGAAAGTTATTTCACAAAGCGATCGATACGATAGTTTCATTAAAATAATAAAACATCATGGTAATTTTCGTCTATCCGAATCCATCTACCCTGTCAAGCTGTTTTAGATTTTTTCTTCATGATTTAAATATATTAGAAGCTTAAGAAATTAAAATCCTTGACAATTTAGCATCTATTGGATTAAGAATAAAACATACGTATGTTTTATTTACGTACGTGCGTTATCCGGAATACGACACGTTTTTGGACTAAATAAATAAAGGAGATTTTTTATGATCAAATCGAGACTGTGTGACCTGGTTGGAATCAAATATCCCATTATCCAGGCGGGAATGGGCCCCTTCAGCAACAATAACCTTGGCGTCGCGGCAGCCAATGCAGGCGCTCTGGGACTGCTCTCCACAAGCGGTCTGACCAGCCGCGACATGCAGCCCTTTGTGTATGACGCCTGGATCAAAACAGCCGAAGCCGATCCGAGCGATGATATCGCCACCGCCATGGAAAAAGTGCTGAAGCGGACGTATCGCCTGACCAAAGACAAGGGCGGCGTTTTCGGCATTAACGTGATGGTGTCGGCGGAAATGGCCGCCGAGGCTAAGATTATTGTCGATACGGCCATCCGCGTGCGGGAAGAAAATCCTGAAATCAAGAAGCACTTCAAAGTTATCTTTACCTCCGCCGGCGACCCGGTTGGATGGCATGACAAGATCAAAGGCGCCGGCATGATCTGGATGCACGTGGTTCCCTCCGTAAAAGGCGCTCTGCGCTGCAAGAAAGCCGGCGTTGACGTGATCGTGGCCTCCGGACATGAAGGCGGATTTCATACCTCATGGGAACCGGTGCATTCCATGATCCTGTTGCCCGCCGTGGTGGAAGCCGTATCGGATGAAAAGACACTGGTTTGCGGCGCCGGCGGGTTTTGCGACGGTAAAACTCTGGCCGCGGCGCTGGTTCTGGGGGCCGACGGCGTCCAGATGGGCACACGGTTTTTAGCCACCCAGGAAAGCGATTTTCATCAAATCTGGAAAGAAGGCGTTGTGGCGGCGGGAGACCGCGGAACACTTGTCGCCCGAGGCTTTGTAGGACCGGCCCGCTGGATCAAAAACCCGCGCAGTGAAGAACATGCCAGAAACACACTTGCCAAATCACCCGGTGTCTATCTGGGCGCACCCGATGATTTCACGACCATTGATATGTCCCTGATCCAGTATGAACTGGAATCCATCAAGGCCGTATATGACGGTGACAAAACAAAAGCGTTGATGGCCGCAGGCGAAGCGGCACAGCGGATCAACGACATGCCCAAGGTAGCCGACATGGTGAATACCATCGTCAGGGATGCGGAAGACATTCTGAAAAGCGTTCAAAAGAAGTATCTGGCGTAAATCCCAATCACCTGAAAAAGACTGATGGATTTTTGCCGGCGTATCATCAACCGGCTCGCAGCAGGCCGAGACATAAAATGAACATGATGATGTCTCGGCAGGCTGCGGGAACGAACGCTTGTCCCGAAAGAGCTTGATTAAACATACGTATGTTTTATTACAGAGATATATTATCATTATAAGTATATGATATGTATGATAAATTATAATTTTATGATCTTGTTGACTTTATATAATTATTAGTATAGGAAAGTCATCAGCACCATCGACAAACGCTGTTTTTTGACAACAGATCGAAGCCGTAGCATGTCAAGCATTGTACTGCCCCGGGTAACCAAAAAATGAAACCGTAAGATGTGTCCATAAAATGGGTCTTGAATTCCAGCTACAGCAGGAGAACAAACAGAAAATAAAAGCAGACTGTATCTTCAGCACAGTTTTTTCTGTCAATGACGCAAAAAAACCCGTCTTACAGTATCATCAATTTTGCAATGAGGAGGAAAGTAAAATGAAGCAGATGGGTAAGTGTTTTTCGGTCGTTTTTCTCGCTTTCGTGGTATGCGCTCTGGTCGCCTTTGGCTCGACCTTAGCTTTTGCCGCCAAAGCAGCTAAAGTGGACAAAGTAACTAAACCGGCAAAAGCCGCCGCCGTTTTTGATGTAAAGAAAGTGTCGGACATGTCGGATTTCGATCCGGGCAATCCTGTTACTCCTACCGGCGACACCATTAAAATTGCGGTCGTCGCAGCCTTCTCCGGACCAAGCGCTTACAACGGGCAGATCTACTACGCCATGGCGCAATGGGTGGCCCATGACTTCAACAAACGCGGCGGTATTATGGTGGACGGCAAAAAGAAGCTGATTGAAGTCATCAAAGCCGATCACATGTCGAAGATGGATCAATGCAAGAAAGTCACCGAACGCATGGCCCTGCAGGAGAAAGTTCACTTCTTCTGGGGAACGGACGGCAGCCATTTCATGAAAGTTATTAACGAGACGGCCAAAAAATACAAGATTATCGCCATTAACGCCACCTGTATGTCCGACGATCTTCAGGATGCCGTAAATTTCTCACCCTATTCTTTC
>CAZDYR010000217.1:0-5014 GCA_964509625.1 uncultured Smithella sp.
GCCCGACAACGTTTGCCCCTCCCCTCTATCCCCGCCCGCCAGGGGCGGGTATGTTTTAGCCCAGCATTTTCATCTTCCGCCTGCGGGGACCCTGCAAATAAAAGCAATCATCACAACTATTTTGCGACGCAGGCTCTTTGCAGCAATTACCGGATTATTCAGTGGATTATTCTACGCAAAAGCCTTCCGTTGCTTCCATGTTAACCGGAGATTAAAAAATGCTTGACAATAGAACGTACGTTCTATATAAGGGAAGCCATGAAGAAAACACGAGACATAAAATCCGTTGAGCTGAGTCTGGTTTCATTTTACCGCAGCCAGAAACGCATGCCCACCTACACCGAGATGATGGACCTGTTTCAAGTCCGCTCCAAAAGCGTTGTTTCCTACTGGATCGATAAACTGATCGAGAAAGGCATTCTGGAAAAAGACGCTCAGGGGTATCTCAAATTGTCGGGAATATCCTTTGGCATTCCCCTGGTCGGCAGCGTCGCCGCCGGTCTTCCCGTCTCCGCCGAAGAAAACACGCGTGACGTTGTTTCCATGGATGAGTACCTGGTGGAAAAGCCGGAATCTTCCTTTTTGCTGACTGTCACGGGCGACTCGATGATCGGCGCGGGCATTATGGACGGCGATCTGGTGGTGGTCGAACGCAACCGCCAGCCCAAAAACGGCGATATTGTTCTGGCCGAAGTGGATGGCCAGTGGACGATGAAATATTTCCGCAGGCAGGGCCGCGGGGTTGTTCTGGAAGCGGCTAATCCGGCTTACCCCCTGATACATCCCGGAGAAGAACTCAAAATAGGCGGCGTGATCACCGCCTCCGTCAGAAAATATCTGATGTAACCCGGATCAAAAAATTGGAGCAGATGTTATGCAGACCACAGCCGGTGTTTCTATTTTACAGATGTCCGTGAATGAAGATTCAAATTTATCGACCCATCGGGAATTGTTCAGGCCGACAACGCGTACTGTCAGAAAAACCGATTGGGACCTTGTGATTGTGAAAGCGGATAAGCTGATTTCCGCAGCCGGCGCGCTGGCCGCAGCTCTGGCCGTTTTGTATTTCACCCCGATTCTTGCATCCATGATGTTAAAATAGAATCTCGTGCCTTAAAAATGACAGCTCAGGAAATCAGTAAAATTCTCAGAAGACTGGCCAATCCGCAAATAGCCGAACATTCCCGGCGGTTTTTTAAAACCGGTCCCGGGCAATACGGAGAAGGAGACCGGTTTCTCGGCATCCGGGTTCCGGTGCTGCGCGAACAGGCGAAACAATTCATGGACACGCCGCTTGGCGAAGTCCTCCGTCTTCTCCAATCAGCCTATCATGAAGAACGGCTCTGTGCCCTCCTGATGCTGGTTCAGAAGTATTCTCAAGGCAACGCCGCAGATCAGAAAGCTATCTATGAGTTATATTTAAAGAACACCCGATACATTAATAACTGGGACCTGGTCGATTTGTCGGCTTATCTGATCGTGGGAAAATATCTTGCGGATAAAGACAGGCACCCGCTTTACAGACTGGCACGCTCTAAAAGCCTCTGGGAGAGGCGCATCGCGATCATTGCTACCTTTCACTTCATTAAAAATAGTCAATTTACGGACACGCTGAAAATTGTCGCGCTTTTGCTTGCGGATCAGGAAGACCTGATTCATAAAGCGGCAGGCTGGATGCTGCGAGAAGTGGGCAAGCGGGATCAAGCGGTGGAAAAAGAATTTCTCAAGGCGCATTATTTACAAATGCCCCGCACGATGCTGCGTTACGCCATAGAAAAGTTCCCGGAAAATGAGAGACGACTCTATTTAAAGGGCAGGGCTGCATCCTGAGTCAAAGGATATGAGAATCAAAAACCTGTTCTTTCAACGATTGATCTGATTCTCCCGAAAATGATAGCGGATCCGGCAGGAGCCGGTTCGGCCGTTGTTAAAGGTGAGCCGGATTATTCCTGCCGTTCACCTGCGCTCTTGCATCATTCATGTATTTGGCAATTTGAAGAGTCATTTCCAGCGACTGTTCATAATTCAGCCGCGGATCAACATCGGTCTGATAATCCTTGAAAAGATCCGCTTCCGTTAATCCGCCGCTCCCCCCGATGCATTCCGTAACGTTTTCGCCGGTCAGTTCAAAATGGACGCCGTCCAGATGACTGCCTTCACGGTGGTGGATAACAAACGCCATCTGTAATTCGCCGAGGATATGCTCGAAATAGCGCGTTTTGAATCCCGCGTCCGTCGTAAACGTGTTGCCATGCATAGGATCGCAGGTCCAAACGACGGATAAATTATCCCGTTTGGCCGCTTTGACCAGGCGGGGAAGATGGTTTTCAATCGCGTTGACGCCGAACCGGTGAATCAGAACGAGTTTGCCCGGCTCGTTTTCCGGATTGAGTATCCTGGCCAGTTCAACAAGCTCATCGGGTTCCATTGTCGGCCCTACTTTCACGCCGATTGGATTGGCGATGCCCCGGAAGAATTCCACGTGCGCGCCGTCCAGATTCCTTGTCCGGTCGCCGATCCAGGGAAAGTGCGTCGAAAGATCATAATATTTCGGGCGTCTGGGGACCAGCCTTGTGTGCGCCTGTTCATAATCCAGATGCAAACCTTCATAGGAGCTGTAAAACTTTGTGCGGGACAGATCGCTGATTTGTCCCGCAACAGTGGACATGAATCTGATGGCGTCTGAGATACGATCGATGATTTTCCGATATTCTTTGTTGCGTTTGGTCAGATCGACAAAATCGAGGTCCCACAACTCCGGGTGATACATGTCCGCGAAGCCGCCGTCGACCAGGCCGCGAATAAAGTTCATCGTCAACGCGGAATGGGTATAAGCCTTGATCAAAAGATTCGGATCGCAGCGGCGCGCTTCCGGGGTAAAGGGCAAATGGTTGATCATATTGCCTCGATAGGCCGGCAGTGTTATGTCGTCGCGCGTTTCCCATTCCTGTGTGCGCGGCTTGCAGTATTGCCCGCAAAAGCGTCCGACATGGATAATCTTTTTCTGACAGCCGTAGGTTAGTATCAACCCCATTTTCAGCAGGATTTTGAGTTTGCTGGCGATCTGTTCACTGGTGCAGCTTTCAAATGTTTCGGCACAGTCTCCTCCCTGAAGAAGAAAATGCTTTCCCTCGGCCGCTTCGGCAAGCTGTTTTTTCAGCGTTTCAACTTCCCAGCTGGTCACCAGCGGGGGGAGATGACGCAAGACTTGCAAAACGGCATCCAATTCCGCCGGATCTTCATAGGGGAATCCTTGTTTGATGTTTTTTGTTTTCCAGGAATCGGGAGTCCACGTTTTCATATTTTTACCTCGAGGGTCTCCTGAATATCGATCGTTTGATTTCGATAAGACGGCCCTATTCGTGTCTAAGATATAAGAATAATGTTCTTTTATGTCAATGAAATACTGAATACGATATCTGCGGCTACTGCCTTTTTTAATGCCGCTTAAGTCCGGCGAGTATTGATTCCCGCGATGTAATCATGTTTCCGGCATACCCCGACGGCTTGCTGTTAGGTGAATGATCAAGAGCATCATCGCAAAAAAAGTGAATGGTACGATCGCTTCACAAGTCTTTTTATTTCTTCCCGCCACGGGATAAAAGGCTTTGTCACATAATCATCTAAAGCAACTCCGGACAGCCAATTAAAAAATTCCCGCCATGGGGGCAGTATCACTTCCCTGTATTCGGGCACTTTCTCCTGGATCTCTTTCCAGAATTTTATGTTCGATTGTTGCCAGGCAAACGGTATATAACGCTTGTTATTCTCAAATGAATGCCGGATTGTTTCCGGGGTATTCGCGTCAGTAACAAAGCCGTACCGACCGGGATTGATGCCCATCAATGCCAGAGCGGCAATCGTTCGAGAACATTTTTCACACAGACTGCAATTGATGCCCTCATCCTTTCCCTGGTCACAGACAATCAATTTCAGCCCCGGGAATTGACGGTTCGTTAATCTGATTATTCTTTCAAATTTCTGCTGCCGATCTTCATCGCCGCCATCGTAGACAGCGCGCGTGCCGGACCATGACATATTTTCAACCAGCGCCGGACGCGATCCGTCGGGAGGTTTATTTTCCGCCGTATAACTTGACGCCATATAAATGGTATTGATGCCTTCCCGCCAGGTGAGAGGTGCCGATAATCCAAGCAGCAGGGGGCCATAGGCGACTTCGACATACCAGGGCCTTAACAGCCTCCCGGGAAAATCAGTATGAAGCTCTCTTTGCTTAATGATCTCCAGATAATTTGAAGCGATGATCGTGCGCTTCAATCCTAATTCCCGAGCCGCGGTGATCTGTGCCTCATTAACTTGTCGCCAGGCCCTTTTCTGATGCAGTCTTTGTTCGGAGCCCCAAATGGAAATCAGCAGCGGGTTTTCCTGCCGATGGTGAAGTACGGTGGCCATTGAATCGATGCCGCCCGTGAAGAGAGCCCCTTTTCGCGCCCCGGCGCCAGGCAATGTCGAAGTTTTCCTGCCGATGTTTATCCGTCCAGATAAATGAATACGCGGATACATGTCCTGGTAAACGGCTCTGACGTTATCCATGCTTTCGGCATAGGTTGCGTCAAGTTCGGCGATATCCAGAATTCCTCGATAAAACCAAACGATTGGTGCCATAATGCCAAGAAATGGAATTACAGCGATGCCCGGAGGGATATCTCTTACCGATCCTTCATATTGAACCCGGAGAGGCTCGCGCGTGAGAAATCGACGCATAAATGATCCCGCATCGTAATGGTAAACGATCGTGTTGTCATTTTTAATTTCAACCGAAGATAACCTGATTTCCCTTTTATTTAAGTCCATTGTTTGATGTGATGTATTCGTCCCTTAGCGACAGTTAATGGTTTGAAAAAAAGAGAGACCTCCGGTTATTTTCCGCAATCCCTTTCGGATTCCGGTTCGGCAATGTCCAGAATTTTGTCCACGTTGAAAATGCGTTTCTCTTTGCGTTCCAGGCAGAAAGCTTCCAGTCCCAGATAAGGATATCCTTTGTATTCCATTT
>CAZDYR010000218.1:0-1116 GCA_964509625.1 uncultured Smithella sp.
TCTCTATATTTCAGATGATTCGTCACCGGCAGGGTCCGAAGAGAAACTCGATAATCGTCACCAGAAAAACAAGGGGAATGCTGATAAAATAAAATCTTTTAAGAATAAAATACTTCAGAAAGAAGGCGCCGATGCTGATGGCAAACAGTTAATCGAAACGGATCAGGATACCTATCATTCCGGCGACAAGATCAAAGTCCATTATTTCAATGCGCCCGGTGGTTCAAATGACTGGATCTGTATCGTTCCGGCCGGCGCTGCTGACACCGAAGCCGGCAATTTTCAGTATATCCCAAAACGGGGAAAGGGGGTTCTGGTCTTTCAAGCTCCGCAACCTGGCAAATACGAGGCGAGGGCCTTTTATCGCTACAGCTCAGGCCGGTACAAAGTAACGGCCCGCTATGGCTTCACCGTCAAGAATTAAGCGTGCGGCTTGGCGGGTGACGGGGCCGGTCGCCTCAGTCTCGTTTTGGCTTCAGGGGAAGCTCGTCGATTCACGAAACGGGCTTTCCGCAAGCTTTGCAGAACTTGTGCTCAGGTTTTAGAGGCTGGCCGCACTGGCTGCAAAAGCGTTTTGCTCTGGCAGCGTCGGCTGCCTGCACGGAATCGTTCTTCCCGGCGGAATCCGTTACTGGCTGCTGACGGGACTGGGTCCGGGAAATTTTCGCGCCCGTGACCACGAGCCGGGCCACGATCTCAGCCATCATGGATCCCAGTCTGTCAACGGAAAGCGTGAAGACAGACGCCTTCTTGTCTTGGGCGCCGAAATTCACGGCCCACAGAGAGGCGGGGCATTTGATAAGGAAAAGCCTGACGGCCGTGCCACCTGACGCCGCGCGGGCAAAGATGGACCCGAAGTTCAATGGCGTCATCAGCTCCGTGAGGGCCGCGATGTGACGATCGGACAGCGTCCAGGACTCATCTTCTTTACGGACGGCCATTCCGGCCGCGGCGATCTGGGCGAGGCCCTCGGAAAGCGCGCTTTGGTCGATGGTGAGATCATCGGGCAGGCGGCTGCGGATAACAGCCGTGAGCCAACGGAAATCATCCTCCAGAATGCCGTGCTGCAGACTCGCCCAGATGTCGATGAAATCAACGTCGATGCCTTCGTTGTCG
>CAZDYR010000218.1:1126-4994 GCA_964509625.1 uncultured Smithella sp.
CAACTGGTTCTGGCGGATGGCGTCGATCAGCGCGGCCAGGGCGAGAAGCCCTTTGGGGGAGACATCGAGAGAAACGGGATTTTCACGGATGGTTGAATCCAGATTCAGTCCCTCCAGAACCGTAACCAGCAGGTCTTCGAGTTTGAGCCCGAAAGCAAGCCGAAACGTTGATTGGCCGACGGGCGTGCAGCCCGCCGGGGGGCCGTCGGCGCCGAAATAGATCCTCATGAAGTTCAGCAGTGTCGCGTTTCCGATATCCATGACCATTTCACAGCCCGGATCGGCAAGCGTCCTGATGCACGCGGACATAGGAGCGGTCAACCGTCCGGCCGGATCGATCAAGCCTTTCGCGGCCAGCGACACTCTTTCGGATTCCCCGCCCCGTGTTCCCTGCGCCTTTTTAAAAGGCGAGAGGGGGCCGGCGGCCAGCCCGACATGGTCCAGCAGCCAGGCCGCTTCGCTCAGCGTGATATGGATGTAGGGATCCTGATGCGCTGATGCTTGCTGTTTAAGATGTGTTTCCAAAACTAACCTCCCTTCGGCTTCGCCCATTTAAGCGATTCAATATGGCCGCCGATCTTGTCTGCAAAGTCGTTCATGTTCCTGAAACCGTTTTTAGTCAGGGTGTTGTTGATGCGGTTGATGGCGTCGGGATTGCCCTGGGCGGCCGCGTCGGCGTTGAGCCGGATAACGTCCATCGTTTCGCGCATGCCCGGCTTTACCGTGCCGGTGTTGAGATTCTGGGCCGCGTAGCCGTCGCGCAAACCGTCATAGGTTTCCACGGCTTTCCTGGCCTGAGCAAATGATTCAACGGACTGCTCTGAAGCTGCGGCATCTCTGACCTTGTCCACGTACATCAATCCTTCGCCCTGGGCGTCCTGGAGGGTGCCTTCTCCGCGTTTGACCTTCAGGATGTTGGGCTCGCCGGCCGTGATTCTTTTACCCGTTTTCGGATCGATGATCTGATCGGAGTTATCGATGCTGGCCTCTGTGTGGTATTTATCGGTGCATTTCCACCCGTGTTTTTCCTGGTAAAGTTTGAGCTTTTCGCCTTCGCTCATGCTGTCAAAAGCTTTCTGCTCACCGCTTGAAAGCGTCTTTCTGAAATCCGCCTCATTGTAATTTGTCGCTTCCGCGAAATATTTCTGGGAATGGCCTTCCCATTCGCCGCGCGGGACTTCGCGCCTGCTGATCACATTGCCGTCCTTGTCATAGAGCGTTTCCACCATGCGCTGGTCGCGGTCAACACTCATCGTGGTCTTTTTACCGGGTGTGTTGAAGTCTTCAACTTTGCATTCGCGCCGGGTTACACCTTTTGCTTTCTGGGCGTCGGAAAGGGGGTTGGCCTTCTCATAATCGGATACCGTCGCGGCGTCATGGGACTTCTTGACGGCATGGATGGTGTTGGCGTGGGCTTCAGTCACATCCGAAAATTCTGTGGGATTCGGCTTCATCACCCGGCCGGTCCGGCTGTCGCGCATCAGCGTCTTGGCGTCTTCAATCGCCAGAACCTTTTCACCGTTGGGCCCCGTCGCGATACCGCCGCGCGCGGCATGGAGCTTGCCGGACACGTCAGGAGGCAAATCCGCGACGGGAGCAGGCGGCTTGAAAGCCGCGGGTATTTTGAGAACGGGCGAGGTTTTGTCCACAAAGGGCCGGATCAATTTTGTCCGGGCGTAAGTTTTGGCCTGATCGATATAAGGCTGTGCTTTATCCAGACCGATATCGGTTACTTTATCTGTCACGTAGGATGTCGTGCCGGCAAAAGCCCCGTCACCTAATGATCTGGTTACGGCCGATAAAAGGTCCTGGCCCTGTTCAATGCGGTCGCGAAACGATGTCGCGGTGCCGATGGCGGCGTTGGTTCCTGCCATGACGATGGCCTGGTTCATGCCGAACTTTCCGGCAAGGTGGCCGACGCCGGCCGTTGCCGCTTCGACGGCCCCCTGGATCGTTCCGCGGGTGAGCGCTTCTCCTTCGCTCATGCCGGTGAGGATGCCGTCGCGCGCGGTCTGGAATCCGGACACCACGGCGCTCATGGCGCCCTTGGTCAAGGCCAGATCGGCGACTGTCGCAATACCGCGCATCATGCCGTCTTCAATCTTGTCACGGGCGGTCTTTTGCGGTTCAAAAACCGGACGCCCCTGACGTTCGATCATGTTGTTGATGGCATCAAGATCCGCCGTCATCTGGTCAAGGTCTTTGCCTTCCTTCATGACTTGGACGGCTTTGTCGATGGTGGTTCTGAAGAACTCGTCGCGGTCCTTGGTATAGAAGCGGCTGCCGGATTCCTTTTCCTGAAGCTGTTCCAGGTTCAATGAAAGCAGCTCGGCGGTTTTTTCAACCAGTTTAATCTCCGAATCCAAATGCGCCTTTTTGGCTTCGATAAAATCAGTTCTTGCCTCCCGGACATAGACATTATCATCATAACGCAGCCGGCCGGCCTCGGCAATGTCCGCGCGGCTGGCCAGATCCTGTTCATACATCTTGCGGTCCACATAACCGCCGGAAAGGGAACTCCAGACCTCGCCTTGTTCGTTGACATCTCCGTCTTTGGGTATCGCGCTCACAGAAGCAGATTCAACGGGAGCATCAGGACGGATAAAGGCTCCCTTTTGCGAGGACCAGATGAGGCCCTCCTCGTTACGGCAGCCGTCAACAGGATCAAAGGTCGCCACCCCGTCTTTCACGTTGTACTGCCAGCCTAAAGCCTCGTATTTTTGTTTCCAGGCGTCAAAAGAGTCGGCGGGAACATGGCCGCGCAGAAGATCGCGGATGGCCTGCACGATATCTTCCCGGCCGACACCCGACATGCCCATCAGCATCAGGGCGCCGACCAGCGCCGCGCCGCCGGCCAGAGAAGAAGCGGCCGCCAGTTCGGCGGGGGTGAATTCGGGAATGGAACTGTCATTGTCAGTGGAAGACGAATCGCCGGCTTTTGATTTTCCATCAGATGTTTTCTTTGAGGTTGAGACGGTTGCCGATGGCTTTACTTTTTTCACATCTCCATCCTTCATCCAGCCCATGGAGTCGGCATAGGATCTGACTCCATCAACAACCTGTCTCATTTTATCATCAAGCTCTTCCCGGGTCGGGCATTCCTTCAAGGTAATAGACCCCTGATAACTGACAAATCCTTTTCCTGTATCGGTGTCAACGCGGTCTATTTCAAGATTTCCTCTTATCCCGATGTGAAAAATGACCCTTCCAATCCTGACAATGCCTTCCGTGCTTCTGTAATCCCATTGGTGAGTCGTTTTATCCAGCATATTACGGTTCGGTTTCCATGGCCATTCTGTCCAAGGCCGGAACAATGCCTGATCTCCAATATCCACTTTGCGGGTATAAGAGCTGTAATAGTAGGTGTCATAGGCGAATATGTCCTTGGCATTCTGGATGAGAGGATAAACTTTCATGCGGGAAAGAGTGATTTTGATCCAGTCATCAACGTTGGAGCTTACGCTGATCTTACCGCCCATACTTGGATGCGGCACTTCAATAATGAAAAACTGAGAGGAACCGGATTTTCGCGGCGGATCGGAAGGATTAGCGGCAACGGATTGACTGTCGATGCGAAATTCTTTCGGAACATAAGAATCCGGCAGCCACAGGTCCTGATAGACTGGCGTAATATTGAGTTTAGCCGGAGAAGGCGGGGCCTCGGCATGCAATACAGACGTAATGGCCAGCAGCATCAACCCGATCAGACTCGCATAAACTTTAAAGCTCACGGTCTGACCTCCAGACGCCTCGATATGAGGCCGCGGGCACTGATGTAACGTTTAATCAGGCCCAGAGAGTTCCCCATTGTCAAGCCCATGCCGAAAAAACTGAATAGTGCGGCCAAGTAGGGTGTTCGATAACCGAG
>CAZDYR010000219.1:0-4985 GCA_964509625.1 uncultured Smithella sp.
CCAGATGCGCGCGGCAATATTGCCGCGCCGCATTTTCTCCAGCGCGTTGGTCACGGCTCCCTGATAGAGTCCGAGCAAAAAAGAAATGCCTGTTGTCTGCACTACATATCTCCTTTGCTATCTGCCGGACAGCATTTCTTTGGCCGCCGCGACAATATGGGCGGATGTGAAGCCGAATTTTTCATACAGCACCGGTCCGGGCGCGGACGCTCCGAAAGTTTCCATGCCGATCATCTTTCCCGAAAGCCCCACATAATGCTCCCACCCCAGCTTGATGCCGGCTTCCACGGCAAGGCGGGCGGTCACTTGCGGGGGCAGGACAAAATCGCGGTATTCCTTGGGCTGGCGGTCGAATATTTCCCAGCTGGGAAGAGAAACGACCCGAATTTTCGTTCCTTCTTGGGCAAGTTTTTGGCCCGCGGCAAGCGTCATGGCCATCTCCGAACCGGTGGCGATCAGTATCAAGTCAGGATCCGGCGATGATTCCCACAGGACGTAACCGCCCTGACGCACACCGGCGGCGGGAGCGCAGATGGAACGATCCAGCACCGGCAGATTCTGGCGGCTGAAAATCAGTGTGGTGGGACCTTGCGTATTGGTCAGCGCCAGACGCCAGGCTTCAAGAGTTTCATTGGCGTCAGCCGGACGCAGGATGGTCATGTTGGGAACCTGCCGCAAATTCATGATCTGCTCAATGGGTTGATGCGTCGGGCCGTCTTCCCCCACGCCGATACTGTCGTGGGTAAAAACAAAAATAGCACGCAGCCCCATTAAAGCGGCCAGCCGCATCGGCGGGCGCATATAATCGGCAAACGTCAGGAAGGTTGCCGTATAGGGAATCACGCCACCGTGCAGGGCGAGCCCGACGGCAATGGAGCCCATCGCGTGCTCGCGCACCCCGAAGTGGATATTCCGCCCCGAGCAGTCCCATGCTCCGCCGACCATACCGTGCAGACCCTCTTTAGACTGAGACGGACTCTGAAAATCGCCAAGACCTTTCAGCCAGGTGAAAGTGGAGGGATTGAGATCCGCCGAGCCCCCGGCCAGTTCCGGAATCTTTGAGGCAATGGCCTGCATGACGATTTCGGAAGCCTTGCGGGTGGCTACATCCTTGGAGCCTGCGGGAAATTCGGCAAGCGCCGTTTCCCAATCAGCGGGCAGTTTTCCGCTGATGGTTCGCGAGAACTCCGCGGCCCGGGTTGCGTCATTGAGGCAATATTGTTCCAGGGTTTCCAGCCAGTTTTTTTCACTTTTCCTGCCGCGGGAAACGGCTTTTCGGAAATAGCGATAAACATCATCGGTAACATAGAAAGGTTCGGCGGAAGGCCAGGCGCAGGTGTCCTTCGCGCCCTGCAGTTCTTTTTCACCCAGCGGCGAACCGTGGGCATCGCAGAGACCCTGCTTGCCGGGTGCGCCGTAACCGATTGTGGTTTGCACACAGATCAGCGATGGCTTGCCGGTTTCCTTTTTGGCTTTTTTAATGGCCCGGTCGATGGCGGCGACATCGTTTCCGTCCTGCACCCTCTGCACCTGCCAGCCGGAAGCCTTGAAGCGCATTTCGATATTTTCGGTAAAAGTCAACCCCGTGGACCCGGCCAGAGAAACTTTATTGTCGTCGTAAAGGACAACAAGCTTTCCCAGTCGCAGGTGGCCGGCAAGCGCGCAGGCTTCCGCGACCACGCCTTCCATCATGTCGCCGTCGCCGGCCATGACATATGTGTAATGATCAACTATTTTTTGCCCTTCACGATTAAAGCGCGCCGCCAGATGAGCCTCGGCAATCGCCATACCGACGGCGTTGGCCAGCCCCTGTCCCAGCGGGCCTGTGGTCACTTCCACTCCCGCCGTGTGTTTGTATTCCGGATGGCCCGGTGTGCGGCTGCCCCACTGACGGAAATTTTTAATGTCGTCAAGTGAAAGCTCATAGCCGGTTAAATGCAGAAGGGCGTATAAAAGCATGGAGGCGTGCCCGGATGATAAAACAAACCGGTCGCGATCCGGCCAATCGGGGTTTTTCGGGTTATGTTTCAGGTGCTTTGTCCACAAAGTGAAAGCGGCGGCGGCGGCGCCGAGCGGCATTCCCGGATGCCCGGACTTGGCTTTTTCAATGGCGTCCGCAGCCAGAAAACGGATTGTATCGACACATTTTTTTTCCAGTTCATTTTTGTCAGACATAGATTCTCCTTAAGATAACCGAAGATGTTTCACTTAAATCAAACATCAAAATATTGCACGAACAATTTAGACTTTGTGTCCTCAGAACGAAAAGTGCTTATGCGGCTTTCCCTATAGCGTCTGATTCGAATTCCGGAAACATAATGATTGCCGGGTGAACACAAAAAGCCGCGGCAAGCTGAAGGGCTCTTTTTTTGCCGATATCCAAGCGATTATTTTCCAGAAGGCTGATATTTTTGGCATTTATTCCACATGTCCTGGCCAGGTCTTCCTGGGTCCATCCCTTGAGTTCACGAAGCATTTTAACCACTTGGCCGGTTATTAAAACCGCACGCCTTTTTGCCGGAATAAAATTTTCTTTACCGGTCTGTTTCATATCTCCTCCTAATACCGATGAGGTGTTATAACACATATATTACTTTTGATAAGTCAATGAAAAATTAAATCTTGTCTGCCAGCGATTGATTCATCCATTTAAAATAATCGATGCTGCCCTTTACAATTGGAACAGCAATAATTTCCGGCGTTTCGTAGGAATGCATTTTTTTGATTGCGGCTTCGATTTGGAGAAAAAGGTCCTCGCGGGTTTTAATCAGACAGAGGTATTCCCGGGAGGATTCCACGCTGCCCTTCCATCGATAGGTGCTTTCAACAGCTCCCGTGACCTGAACACAGGCGGCAAGCTTTCGCTCCACCAGAGCCTGCGCAATCGTCTGCGCCTGCTCTTTCGTTTCCGTTGTGGTCATCACCTGAATAAATGACATCCTTTCTCCTCCCTAACCATCCACTATTCACTTTTTTTACTCATCTCGTACATCATGATCGCCGCCGCCTGCGGCAGACTGAGCGAATCGGTCTGGTTCCCGCCGGGAATGCGCCACCGGTCATCAGCCTGCCTTAATATGTAATCCGGAAGTCCATGGCTCTCACTGCCCAGCAGGAGCGCCGCTTTTTTTGCCAGAGGCTGCGGAACCACGCCTTCGCGTACGTCACTGCCGATCACAACACGGTCTTTTTTAATTTCAGGAAGAGCGGCTGACAAATCCACGTCAGACATAACAGCCAAATGAAAAATACATCCCATGGACGCGCGGATCACCTTGGGATTAGTCCAGTCCACCGAGTTTGTGCCGATAATCATTCCACCAAAGCCAAACCAGCAGGCACTTCGCGCCAGCGCGCCCAGATTGCCCGGATTATTGATTTCATGCAGAATTAAAATATGACCGTTGGAAGACTGAATCAAAGATGCAAGAGAAGGCTGTTCTCTGACTTTTACAACCGAGATCAATCCCTCCGGTTCTTTGTCCTGGCTCAGCTTGTTCCACTGCGGCCGCGTTAATTGATAAACAGGACTTTTATTCTTTTCCGGCGTCATCAGACTTTCCCAGTGTGATTTTTTTTCGGGCAGCACCAGGGTCGCTTCCATTTCCCAGCCGCTTTTCATCAGCTCCTCGACGACCTTTACGCCCTCGGCCAGCAATAAGCCGTCGGCCCTGCGAAATTTGGCTTCGGCAAGCCTGCCCCATTTTTTCAGCTGGTTTTGCGAGGCGCTTGGAAAGTCCATTTGCATTTCATGCTACTCCTTTATCGTTACCGGAGGGACCTCACCCTCCTCTTTATCGGGCCAGATGAGGGATGAAACGATGGAAACCGTAAGAATTGAGGCGATAACCAGAAGCGAGGCCGCGACCGGCACATGGAAAAAATCTTCAATCAGCATCTTGACGCCGACAAAGGTTAGAATTGCCGCCAGCCCATAATGCAGAAGATGGAATAATCTCATCAAGCCGGAGATGGCGAAAAAGAGGGAACGCAAGCCCAAAATCGCAAAAACATTCGATGTATAAACAATAAAGGGATCTTTGGTAATGGCCAACACCGCGGGAATGGAATCCACCGCAAAAAGAATATCCGTGGTTTCCAGGGCCAGCAGGACCGCCAGCATCGGCGTGGCGAAGCGCACGCCGCGCCTGACGACAAAAAATTTGGCCCCGGAAAAACGTTTTGTAACGGGAATGAAATAACGCAGCAGTTTTATCGCGATATTCTTATCCGGATGTACTTCCGTCTGTTTGTTCAGCGCCATTTTGATGCCCGTAAAAATCAGAAAAGCGCCGAAAATATACATGACCCAATTAAACGTGTTGATCAGCGCGACTCCCGCGAAGATAAAAACACCGCGCGTGACCAATGCCATTAAAATGCCCCAGAACAGGGCTTTATGCTCATGTGCATGCGGCACGTTGAAAAACCGGAAAATCAGCATGAAGACAAAAAGATTATCTATGCTCAAAGAATATTCGATGAGATATCCGGCCAGAAACTCCATGGCTTTGCCGTGGCCATAGAAAAAATAGACGCCCACGCAGAACAGCATGGCCAGCGTCACCCAGAAAGCGGTCCAGAGCATCGCTTCCTTCATTTTAATCACATGAGATTTACGGTTAAAAACGCCCAGATCAAGGGCCAGCATGGCCAGAATAAAGACTGAGAAAAAAATCCACCACCAAATCATGCCTGCATTTCCTTTGATTATATTTAACCACCTCGCAGCAAGCGGACAAGGTATTCAATGGCCTTGATTATTTCGCCGCAAGAATCAACAATCGTCCCGCTAAAGCGGGAATGAACGACGAAGCGCCTGAGCCGCGTTATGAATAATATCCCATGCCGCACTGAATGGCGGAGCGTAAGCCAGATCAAGATATCCGATCTGGTCAAGATCCATTCCCGCCCAGAGCGCAACGGAAAGCGCGTTGATCCGGCCCACCACACCGGCGACCCCGACCGCCTGCGCTCCCAGGAGC
>CAZDYR010000220.1:0-4979 GCA_964509625.1 uncultured Smithella sp.
AGCCAAAACATTATTTACGATTCCCATACAGAAAAAAAACGCAATAACAAGAGTTCTTTTTAACATAACTTTTTCTCCCTTCTTGTTAAACTTCAGAAAACATAAGCGGTTTCATAGACCTTGCTTAAAAAAACAGCATTTTTTATGCCACATACGATTCATTCACAAAACACCGATAATCTGGATACTTGCAAATGCAGAAGATGATAATACCTTTAACATTTGTAAAAAATACCGACACTCCAGAGGAGCAACAAACAGGCCGGGAAGAGGCAATCCGGAATAAATTAAGATATATTGATTATTTACAGAACAATTAGGGTTGTAAGAAATCCCGCCACAGCAATGACTTCGTTTATTGATCTTTTATTGAACTTGAACTGAATAGGCAAACAGAGATAAATATTGATATAAGAATTAACTGACCCGGTAATTCTCCAGCACTCAGCCTTTTGATTGTCGCCTTTATCCTCGATCCTTGCTCCTTGCTCCTATCTCCTCTGTGCCCTTAGTCTGCCGGCCCGGATTTCACGAAGGAAGTCTTTTTCGCTTAAAACCGGATTTTCAAAAACGGTGACGCAGGAGCCGATGTTCAGGATTTTATGCGCGTCGCTGCCGCCGGTTCCCGGAAGATTCAGCTCCGCCATCGCCCGCTGAACTTTTTTCATCGCCTGTTCATGATGATCGGGATGGCATAACTCAATTCCGTCAAGGGGAAGTTTGTAAATCAAATCCCCGGCCCCGTAATAGTGCGAGCGGCCGCCACGTGACAGTTTGTAAGGATGAGCGGCAATAATCACCCCGCCCTCGTCATGAACGGTTTGTACGAGGTCGGAGGCTGTCCGGGTTTCAGTCACGGAGCGCGCAAGTCCAAAGATCAGATACTCCCCCTCGGAGCGGTTCCGGGCATCCCTCGCGTGGATTTCCTGCCCGTTGATCAAGACGATCCCCCGCCCCGACGCCTCGTCCCTGAGTTTGTTGAACTCGGCGTCCGGCCAGCGCATACCGTGTTCGGTAAGCGCGACTCCATTCAAACGGGCGGAAACGGCCTGTTCAATGATTTCCTCATACTGGATGAATGAGCAGCCGGAATAGCGGCGGGTATGAATGTGGATGTCAAATACGATCATAGAAAAAAATGGCAGGAATAAGAACAGCCATCGCCTTTTACTTTTTATTTACCCATTTAACCTGAAATTCTATTTCTTCGTTTTTTCCTTCGCGCTCATGTTCCACGTTAAATATCGCGGAAGACGGAACCGATATCCTCTCTCCGGAAATGGTGATGGCAAAGCGTCGACCGTTTTCCAGCGCATCAGCCAGACGGCGAAGCTTGGCGACAAATTCAGGAGTTGGATAGGTTTTTTCCAAGTCTCTTGATTTCTTTTTCATAACATTCCTCCGTCGTGCAAATATCCTCAAAAAAAGATCTGTGTCAAGCGGTTTGCGATTCTCTACACTGAAACACAAAAAGCGAAGTTTAAAATACGCTTTTTCGCGGCCCCAAAATAAATATTCAAGCTAAATATTTGAAATAGCGTTGAATATAAAAACTCTTCGTTCCGGAAAGGAATATTTTATGGCATTTACCCCGGAAAATTGGTAAAACTTCGCCGCGAAGGTCAGTGGTATATCGTTTTTTTTATTTTTTTACGTCGGAAAATCAACAGGAGGAATAATCAAACATCATTAATTAAAAAAGGACAGCGTTATTTAGTTTGCTTCATTCACATTGTCTAACCTAACTGAGGAGGGAAGTTAAAATGGCTGGAGAAGTATCTTATGCGTCAAAACCCTGGTTGAAGTCTTACGATAAAGGTGTTCCTGAAAAAATTCAGTACGAAGAAATTTGCATGCCTGATATTCTGGACAGAGTAGCGGCCCAGTATCCGGACCGCATGGCTCTGAATTTTCAGGGCTACACCATGAATTACAAGGCTTTAAAAGACATGGTCGATCGTTTCGCCGCTTGCCTGGCCGGCATGGGCATTAAGAAAAACGATGCTGTGGCCATTATTCTGCCAAACATGATTCCCTGCGTGGCGGCTTATTACGCTATTCATAAACTCGGCGCGATCGTTGTTTTAAACAACCCGACCTACTCCGACCGCGAGCTGGAACATCAGCTCAATGATTCCGGATCAAAGGTTCTCATCACGGTCGATTTACTGGCCAACCGGATGATCGATTTAAGACCCAAGACCAAAGTTAAACAGATTATCATCACGTCCATCGGAGACTACCTGCCGTTTCCGGTCAATCTTTTATTTCCATTGGTGGGCAAGAAAAAAGGGCTGCTGCCTTCCAACCCGATGAAACCGGCGGCGGACGTCTATCAGTGGAAGGACTGCATCGCAAAGAATCAGCCCAATCCGCCGAAAGTAAAACTGACTTTCGACGACACGGCCATGTATCAGTATACCGGCGGCACAACGGGTGTTTCCAAAGGCGTCATTCTGACTCACGGCAACATCAGCAAACAGGTGCAGCAGATTCGGGCCTGGTTCCCGAGGTTCATCGGTACTTATCATATTAACCTGGGCGCGCTGCCGTTCTTCCATGTATTCGGCATGTCCTGCGCGATGAATTTTTCCATCATGCAGGGTTGGGGAGATATTCTCATTCCCAAACCGCAGCCTCAGCCCCTTCTGGAAGCCATCCGTAAATTCAAACCCAATTTCGGCGCGCTGGTTCCGACCATGTTTATCGGCATGCTGAATCATCCGGACATGAAGAAGACGGATATGACCTGCTTCAAAGGTTTCTTTTCCGGCAGCGCACCGCTTCCGGTGGAAGTGATTCACGATTTCGAAAAAACGGCGGGATCGGTCATCTGTGAAGGCTTCGGCATGACGGAAACCACACCCGTAACGCATACCAATCCTTACGAAGGCGTCCGTAAAATCGGAAGCATCGGCCTGCCCATCTCTGATACCGAATGCCGGATTGTGGATCTGGACAAAGGCGAAGTCGATATGCCGATCGGCGAACCGGGCGAAATGATCATCCGCGGCCCGCAGGTAACCAAAGGCTACCTCAATCAACCTCAGGAAACTGCCGGCCTCCTGCGCAACGGTTGGTGCTACACAGGTGATATCGCCACGATGGACCAGGACGGCTATTTCTATATCGTTGACCGCAAGAAAGACATGATCATCACCGGCGGATTCAATGTTTATCCGCGAGACGTGGATGAAGCCTACTACGAACATCCGAAGGTTCTGGAGGCCTGTTCCATAGGTATCCCTGACGCGAAAAGAGGTGAAAACATTAAACTCTTTGTCGTTCTTAAAGAAGGCGAAACCGCGACGGCTGAAGAACTCATCGAATACGGCAAAACAAAACTGGCCGTTTACAAACTGCCTTCGGAAATCGAATTCCGCAAGGAACTTCCAAAATCCACGGTCGGCAAGATCCTCCGCAAAGAACTAAGGGCCGAAGAACTGGCCAAAAGAAAGAAATAGTTCCCGGCCGGCCATCAGGATGCCAAAGCAAAAGGCCTGCGCTCTTTATGAGAAGCGCAGGCCTTTTATTATTCAGGTCGCATCGGTCGGGACTTTTGGCAAAATCCCGACGACTTGAAAAAGTCCCGATAATGCTATTTTACGGATACCACCGGACAGGGTGATTCCAGAATGATATACTGGGCATTGGAGCCGAACAGAAGCTTGCCGACTTTGGACTTTTTCTCAATACCAATAATGATCTCGTCAACTTTCCGGTCAACCGCGAATTCTACGATGTCTTCGCCCGGTGTAAGCCCCCGAACCAGAATATGGGTTTCGCAGGTAATGCCCTCCGCCTCCACGGTTTCTTTAACGTAAGCCAGTTGCTTTTCAACCTTTTCCAGGCTGACCTGCTCTTTTTCCGATACGCGTTCCATGGAACTGGCAATAAAAAGAGTAGCGTTGAAGGCTTTGGCGTGTTTTTTCGCTAAATCCAGAACCGTACTGGCAATGTCTGATCCCCCCACGTATGCGACTAATATTTTCATTACTTTCCCCCGTTGTTTAGTATTCAGTATTCAATGGATCTGTATTCTCTATGCCACGTTTGGGCGCGATTATATGGAAAACCATTTTTAATGTCAATCAGATTCTCTTGAGATTTTCGGTGAATTGTCTTGACACACATGGGTCATCTTCATATACTTCACCGGCAAATAACATGCTTTCCAGACGAATAATACGATCACAGCCGCTTTAGAACACACCCTCAATATGATTAAGAAATAAAGGATCCCGGTGTTGTTTGTATGAAAAAAAGCGTATCGAAAAAAGTCAAAAATACCCCTTCAACAGCCAAAACAAAAAAATTTGAGCGATGGGATGACATTTACCGGAATCTGGTGGAAGCCACAAGCGATTCTATTTACGTTGTGGATCAAAAATGCCGCTACCTTTATGTAAATCCCCAACACTGCTCGCGCATGGGCTTAAAGGCGGATGAACTTGCGGGTAGAAGCTACCGTGAATTTCATTTGCCGGAAGAAACAAGCCTGTTCGCGGCGGATATAGAGGAGGTCTTTCAAACGGATCGCTCGTTCCAGCGCCAGTATTGCAGCCAGCGGGACGGAGGAGAGTTCCTGCGTACGTTCAGCCCGGTGAAAACAGACGGAAAAATCACGGCGGTTTCCATCATTTCAAAAAATGTAACTGAATGGAAACTTGCGGAGCACCTCTACGCCACGCTGGCGGAAAAATCACCGATTGGAATTTTTATTGTTCAAAACAAGCGGTTCTGCTGGGCTAATCAGCGGTTTCAGGACAACACGGGATACACAGCGACGGATATTATCGGCGCCGATTCCCTGTTTATGGTTCATCCGGACGACCGCGAGCACGTGAGAAAAAGCGCTCGGGCCATGATGCGGCAAGAAGCGGCTTTCCCTTATGAGTACCGGGTTGTCACTAAAAAGGGGGACACCGCCTGGTATATGGGAACCGTCACCTCCATTGAATATAAATACCGGAAGGCCA
>CAZDYR010000221.1:0-2189 GCA_964509625.1 uncultured Smithella sp.
GATAAAAAGTAATATGGGACAGTCCGCCAAACTGTCCTTTACGACAGCCATGCGAATCAGCATCAATTACTGAAAAGAGATAAGATGAAGAAAAAAAGAATGACGGTGATTTTTTGCGCGATCCTCCTGCCCGTTGTAACGGTGGCGCTTCTGAGTGTTATATTTTTTGCTTATTCCAAATCACCGATCAACCGGGAGAATGTTTCAACCGTGATCGTGGATGTCCCGACGGGTTCAAGTTTTTTAAGAGTCACCAATATCCTCAGCCGGGCGGGACTGGTGGAAAGCAGGCCGTTATTTTATTGTCTGGCGGTTGTCAAGAAGGCGACAAGGACTATTCGCGCCGGTGAATATGAGCTTTCCACGTCATTGTCCCCCTCTGAACTCATCGACAAACTGATACGCGGAGAAACCCGGCACTATCGCGTGACGATTTTAGAGGATTGGTCTGTCGAACAAATCGCTGAGCGTCTCAAAGAACAAAAGCTCATTCATGAGGAAGATTTTTTCGAGCTGGCCAACGATAAAAACTTTTTGTTATCCCAAGGGATTTTTGCCGATTCGATCGAAGGCTACCTTTTCCCGGATACGTATTTTTTTAACAGATCGATGAGCACAAGGCAGATCATGCGGATGATGGTGGATCGTTTCTGGACTAAAATTCCACCGGAGATGATTAATAAGGCGGCGGAGAAAGGCCTTAATCCGCACCAGCTCGTGACGTTTGCTTCCATCGTCGGCAAAGAGGCCGGCAATGCGTCGGAAAAGCCGACCATCGCCGCGGTTTTCCACAACAGGCTGAAAAAAGGGATGCCACTCCAGAGTGATCCCACAACGGTTTATGATCTTAAGAATTTTAACGGGAAAATCCTGCGAAGCCACTACAAAAGGGAATCTCCTTATAACACCTATCTCATCAGGGGATTGCCGCCCGGGCCGATCGGCAACCCCGGTTTGGATTCATTCCGGGCGGTTCTCAACCCGGCGGATGTTGATTATCTTTATTTTGTTTCCCAGAGAGACGGCACCCACTTTTTTTCGTCTACGTTAGATGCCCATAATAAAGCCGTTCTGTATTTTCGCAGCGTCGCCAACTTTGATGAAAAAAATAAATATGAAGGCGGCGGTGAGACGAAAGACGCAAAACAAAATGGAAATGGAAGCGGAAAAGACATCGAAAAAGAGACAAAGCATTAAAACCGTTAATTAATCTGCTGAGGTCCTGCCTGATCCCGACGCGTATTGATTCTCCGCAGCTTGCTATGATAAAAAACGACAGTCCTTTGATGCCTCGACAGCTTGTTGCAAGGTGTTTGATTATACGGTTTTTTTATTGATCCTGCCTTATTTTTTCAAGCATTTCCCGACAAATAATCTTTTCCGTACGGTTACGCAAAAAATATCCGCCTGAATCGGTGGACCGGATCGTTTTCTTTTTCCCGTTTTCTTAGTGATTTTAAGTCAGTTGATTAGCAAAAATATTTATTTTTTGCTTGACAAAGCACTTTTCCCTCTTTATAGTTGGCCACGTGGAGGAAAGTGGATAATTGTGGGGGAACTTTAAGTGCCTGAAATAGCCGTATTTCGTGGTCAACATCATCATACTATTGACGAAAAGGGAAGAATTATTTTCCCGGCGAATTTCCGTAAAATTTTTACGGACCATTGTGACAACCACATGTTCATTACGAATTGGGACGGATGTTTGATCGTTTTCCCTTATGCGGAATGGCGAAACATCGAAGAAGAAATTTCCAAGAAGCGCATTCTGGACAAAAAATTCCGCGACTTTCAGCGTTTCTTCATGTCCGGGGCTGTGGATTGTACGCTCGACAGCCAGGGTCGGGTTTTGATTCCGCCGGCCCTGCGTTCATACGCCGGTTTGGAAAAAGATATCATTCTGGTGGGTATGCTTAAAAATATTGAAATCTGGCACAAGGACAGATTTGAGCAACGGGTAAAAACGGCCAGCGAAGAGATAGACAAGGATAACGATATCGCCGCTAATCTGGGGATATGACGATGAGCGCCGATTTCACCCACGAGCCGGTGATGCTTCAGGAAGTTGTGTCGTGGCTGGCGGTGAATAAAACCGGTGTTTACGTGGACGGTACGATAGGAGGCGCGGGGCATGCCCGCGCGATTCTGGAGAAGACTCAAGGCCGCCTGATCGGGATGGATTGCGATGC
>CAZDYR010000221.1:2289-4976 GCA_964509625.1 uncultured Smithella sp.
ACGACGGTGGAGCTGGCCGGTCTTGTGGCCCGGGTCATGCCCGCGCACATGAGGCATCAGAAGATTCATCCCGCCACCAGAACTTTTCAGGCGCTCAGGATAGCCGTCAACCATGAACTGGATTGCATTGTTCCGGGGATAGAAGCCGCTGTTGACGCGCTTTCCATAGGCGGACGCGTAGCCGTCATTTCCTTTCACTCCCTGGAAGACCGGCTTGTAAAGAATACCTTTCGCGATCTGGCGGCAACCTGTGTTTGTCCGAAGGATATTCCCTACTGCGTTTGCCGTAAAAAAGCCGTTTTGAATGTATTGACCCGCAGGGCGGTCGTTCCCTCCGACGGAGAAATCCGTCAAAACCCGCGTGCGCGCAGCGCGAAGCTGCGCGTGGCAGAGAGGATTTAAAATGGCGCAGACCGCAGGCACGCAGGCGATTCCCCGGGGCCGGCAGATTAAAGAAGCCGCCGGCGTCTCTTTCGGTGTGAAATATCCCACGTTTATTGTGGTGGCGCTTGTCCTGATGTTTGTGGCCGTGATTTATGTCGGCCTGCACATCCGCATGACCAGAATGGAATATGACATCGCCGCAGCGCTGTCCGCCAAAGAGTTGATGCAGGAAGAGCAAAAAAGACTGAAGCTGGAATTAGCAATGCTCAAAGCGCCGCAGAGAATTGAAGACATCGCCAGGAAGAAGCTGCAGATGTCCTACCCCGCTGCGGAGCAGGTGATCGTTATCAAGCAAACGGGGAAATGAGAATGGCGTCAGACTCCAAGAAATGGCTGAGATTCCGGCTGGCCAGCATCATGGTGATATTCCTGATTCTGTTTATCGCCCTGTTGTCCCGCGCTTTTCAATTACAAATCCTGTCCGGCGAGAAATTAAAAACACTGGCCCAGAGACAGCACACCACAACGCTGCCCATTCATTCCGAAAGAGGCATGATTTATGACCGAAACGGAGAAAAACTTGCCATGTCCGTTCTGGCGGACTCGGTGTGCGCCGACCCGACACGAATTACCGATCAGGCGAAAGCGTCCCGGCAAATCGCGGCGATTCTGAATCTGGATCCATCCGATGTTTTCAAAAAAATTTCCGAACCGAAAAGCTTCTGCTGGCTGGCCAGAAAAATTTCTCCGCAGCAGGCGGTGCAAGTGGAGACGGCGGATATCGAAGGCGTCTTTCTGATCAAGGAGCCGAAACGATTTTATCCCAACGGTCAGCTGGCCGCTCACTTGATCGGGTTTTCCGGTTTTGACGCGGAGGGGCTGGAAGGCCTTGAAAAGAAGTATGATGAATATCTCAAAGGAACACCTGAAAAACTGATCTGGGCGAGAGATGCCAAGGGGAAGAAGCTTTTTCTGCATGTTGAGCGGGACAACACTTCCAAAAGAGATGAAAGCGCCAACCTGGTTTTAACCATTGACAGCCGCATCCAATATCTGGTGGAAACGCATCTGAAAGAAGCCGTGCTGGACAAAGGCGCCAAGGGCGGCATCGCAATCGTCATGGATCCGAAAACGGGCGAGATTCTGGCCATGGCGAATGAGAAAGGATTCAATCCCAACAATATCAAGGGACTGACACCGGATGCTTGGAAAAACCGGGCTATTACGGACTCCTTTGATCCCGGATCGACCTTTAAGCCTTTTCTGGTTGCCGCGGCCCTGGAAGAAAAAGTGGTCAGGGAATCGGACGGCTTCTATTGCGAAAACGGATATTATACCGTTGCCAACCGGGTGATTCGCGAGGCAAACCGGAAACGTCACGGCTATCTGTCCGTGCGGGACATTTTAAAGTACTCCAGTAATATCGGTTCCGCTAAAATCGCGGAAAAACTCGGCAGGGAAAGATATTATGCCTATATCAAAAATTTTGGATTCGGATCGAAAACAGGCATTGACTTGTCCGGTGAGGCGGCGGGCGTTTTAAGGCCCGTGAATAACTGGACCAGAGTGGACACGGCAGCCATCGCCTTCGGTCAGGGAATATCGGTCACAGCCATTCAGCTGATTTCGGCCATGTCGGCGATAGCCAATAAAGGGGTGCTCATGAAACCTTTTATTGTGCGCGGTCTGACGGATAAAAATAACAATCCGATTAAAATGTATGCTCCGGAAACGGTGCGCCAGGTTATTTCTCCCGAGACGGCCAGGCGAATGACCGCCATGCTGACGCAGGTCGTGGGTGCGGAAGACGGGACGGGCAAAAACGCTCATATCGTCAATGTGGATGTTGCCGGTAAAACCGGCACGGCCCAGAAGTTCGATTTTGCTCGCGGTGTTTATTCATCGGAAAAGGTGCGAACATCCTTTATCGGATTTTTTCCCGCCGATAATCCGCAAGTGGTGATTCTGGTTATTCTCGATGAACCTCAGCGCGACAAGTGGGGCGGTGTGGCCGCCGCGCCGGTTTTCAGAAATATCAGTGAACAGATCCTCAATTGTTTTAAAACCAACATTCGGGAAACGCCGGTTCTGGAAGCTCAAAAAACGGAACAGGTGCAGCTGGTGACGGCGGATAAACCGCTGGTTGAAGATATGATCTTTGATGAAATGGATGATGACTCCCGCATGCCGGATTTTAAAGGCCTGACGATTCGGGAGGCATTGAAGCGGGCAAAATCAAAATCCATTGAACTGCAGATATCCGGCAGCGGCTGGGCGGTAAAACAGTTTCCGGCGCCCGGAAC
>CAZDYR010000222.1:0-4964 GCA_964509625.1 uncultured Smithella sp.
CAAAAGGCCCGGACCGGGCAGGGGAGGGATAATTCATGAAAGTCGTCGCGTTTAACGGCAGTCCGCGGAAAAAAGGGAATACCGCTATTCTGATCCGGCACGTATTTCAGGAATTGGAAAGCGAAGGGATAGAAACGGAGCTGGTGGGGCTTGCCGGAAAAAAGATTACCGGCTGCACGGCCTGCTTCAAGTGTTTTGAGAATCAGGACAAGCGCTGTGCCGTAAAAAATGACGGTTTGAATGAATGCATTGAAAAGATGATCGAAGCGGACGGCATTATTTTCGGTTCGCCCACCTATTTTTCCAACGTGACCGCCGAAATAAAGGCCCTGATAGACCGGGCGGGAATGGTCTCCAGTGCCAACGGATTTTTGTTTCAAAGAAAGGTCGGAGCCGGTGTGGTGGCTGTCCGTCGGGCGGGCAGCGTTTTCGCCTTTGATGCGCTTAATCACTTCTTCCTTTACAACCAGATGTTTGTGCCCGGTTCCTGTTACTGGAATGTGGGGATGGGCTTGAATCCCGGCGACGTGGAAAAAGATGAGGAAGGCCTCAACATCATGAAAGTCCTGGGGCGGAATATGGCCTGGCTTTTGAAAAAAGTATGTGATCCGGAAAAGACAAAGATATGACGAGAATCTGAAAGCGAAGGAGACAGCTTATGAACACCAAGACGATATCCGAAAAAGACCGGCAGATGGCCAAGCGCTGCGTGGAATGTCCTGTATGCACGCGCGCCCGTAAAAACCAGCGCGGCATCGCCTACTGGTTTGTTAAAAACATCGAGGGGGGCCTTTGCCCCTACTGCGCGGCCTATGAACGCGTTTACGGCAAGAAGGCGCATGAGGCTTAAGGATCCAAGGAAAGGGATGAACAAATGGGAATAGTTGAGACCGTGTTTCTTGTTTTGGTCATGTTATTTGCGGCATTCAGCCTGCGCGTGGTGCCCGAACAGCAGCGCATCGCGGTTTTTCGTCTGGGGCGCTACCGGGGGCTCAGAGGACCGGGAATGGTCATGGTGGTGCCGTTCATGGACCGCGACTGCAAAATCAGTATCGGAGACCAAGGCGAGCTGATGCCGGACGGCATGGGAAAATTCCGGGAATTCCAGGTGCCCGTTATTACCCACACACGTGTCGCGGCCGGTGCGTCGATCCGGGTGGCTGGTTTTGCCAAAGACGCGATTCAGGTTGTTTAACCGTCACCGGACATGTGTTGCAATTTTAGCCGGAGGAATATTTACCGGCATGTTCTAAAGCGCGGCGATGATGAAGATTGCAAAATACGAAGACTTCAAAGTAGGGGATAAGGCCGGGCATACCAAAACCGTCACGGAGGCGGAGGTTGCCCTTTTCGCGGAGATGTCCGGCGATTTCAATCCTCTGCATATGAACGAGGCATTTGCCCGAAATACGCCATTCGGGAAGAGGGTGGTCCATGGCTGTTTTTCGTCCGCGCTTATTTCCGCGGTTGTTGGAATGAAATTGCCGGGGCCCGGAGCGCTTTATGTTTCACAGACAAGCAACTTCCGGAAGCCCGTTTTCCTGGGCGACACACTGACCGCCACGGCGGAAGTCACAGAGAAGTTCACGAAGAAAGAGGGGGCGTTAAAATTTCTTAAGCTCAGTACCATCGTCACCAATCAAAACGGGGTTGTTGTCACCGACGGCGAAGCGCTGGTCATTATTATGTGACTGACTTCGCGCATGGCTTCCGGATAGCAGGGCTGCTAAAACAAAAAGGGTAAAAGATTGTTGGTACGACCTTTCAATTATTCACAGAAGGGAATGAATCCGTGAAAGCAAAGTCTGAAAATGAAATCTGCCGCTGCCCCTGGGTTGATTTATCCAAGCCCGATTACGTTGTCTATCACGACCGGGAATGGGGCGTCCCGGTTTATGACGACCGGCTGATCTTTGAATTTCTGACCCTGGAGGCCGCCCAGGCGGGCTTGAGCTGGTACACGGTTTTAAAAAAGCGGGAGAATTACCGCGTCGCCTTCGACAACTTTGAGCCGGAAAAGGTTGCCCGGTTCAACCGGGCAAGAGTGGAGAAGCTTTTGCAAAATCCCGGCATCATCCGCAACAGGCTGAAAATTGAATCGACCGTCAACAATGCGCAAAAGTTTCTGGAAGTCCAGCAGGCTTTTGGCAGTTTCTCCAAATACATCTGGGCGTTTGTCGGCGGCAAACCCAGGATCAATACCGTCCGCAAATTGTCCGATTATCCCGCGACCAGTCCGGAATCCGACGCGCTCAGCAATGATCTCAAGAAAAGGGGCTTCAAATTTCTGGGCTCAACGGTGTGCTACGCGCACATGCAGGCAACCGGCATGGTCAATGACCATTCCGTCGATTGCTTTCGAAGGAAAGACCTGATGGCGCGCTGAATATTCCGCAAGCCGTTCCCGCCGTGTTTATTTTTTCCACGTGGTGCGTCGGTTGCCCGAGGGCTATACAGGATGCCTCATAAGACTCTTATAAAGCTACACAAAACTATAATCTAAAACCGCTAAAATCCCCATTCCCTAAAACCCTTTTGTTCCAAAGCTTCGCTAAAGTATCCCGTTCATTTGACGATATAATAATGGAAAATAAATTTGCTGTTTGGAGAGACATGAAATTCAATTCTTTGCGGCTGGTTGTCATATTGGTTTTAATTAGCGGGATTTTGCTTTCTTCTTCTGCATGGGGCATGGAGATTTTTGTCCGGATGCCCGATGGGAAAAATATAACTTTAGATGTTGAACCCACTGACACCATTCAAAACCTGAAAGGTAAAATCCAGGATAAAGAGTCAATTCCGCCGGAACAGCAGCGGATTTTTTTCGGCGGACAGGAACTTGAAGACAACAGGACTATTGCGGACTACAACATCCAGAAAGAAGCCACGCTCGATCTGGTATTAAAAACTACACCTTCAAATGATGCGTCCATCCAGGGACAAATATTTGCTCAAGTTAATGCTGCCCGCCGTCTTACGAATGTTCAGATACAAAATATCTGGTCGCATTTGGATTTGCTTCAGTCAGGTTCCGGCATACAAGATAAGTATTTTTCTCTATCGCTCGGGCTCAATATGCAAAGCAGCAAGACCAGTCCCATCATGCTGGCTGCAAACGATCAAAAGCCGCTTAATCAAATCGCCGATGCATCATCGCCATATTCCGGCAAAACCATATATCTGGCATCAAATAATAAAGAAGCGAATAATCGATCAATTTCCCGAAATCTACCTTTTTCAATTTGGATGTCGGGAATTATTGATTATGGGGCCAGCGATATAAAAGATGGCACCGGCAACAATAAATTTTCGACAGGCGGCATTACGCTGGGCCTGGATTATCAATTGCTGGAAGCACTTATGATCGGTGGCGCGCTGGGTTATGGTTATGATAAAACCAGCATTGACGATTTTGGTACTAATACGAAATCTCGTCAGATAACGGGTAGTCTATATGCCAGCTATCGGCCCGCGGCAAGCTGGTGCATAGACGCCCTTGCAGGATACGGGAGCATCTCTTTTGATAATGAACGCTGGTCGACGTCAGACAGCACTTTGCTTTCCGGAGATCGCAATGGCAGCGCAATATTTTTGGGGCTGAGTGTGCGACGCCCTGTTAAAATCGACCAATTCAAATTGACTCCATATCTGCGCGGCGATTACGCTAACATAAAACTTAATTCTTACGGTGAGACCGGGTCAGCATCATCAATGACCTACGATACCGTGACACAGAATTCTGAATCAGTTGCTGCCGGTATGCAAATGTTTTATACTATCACCTTGGATAATGGAACGTTAACCCCATCAGTAAAATTACAGTACACTCATAATTTCACCGACAATGTCAGTCAGAATATGTATTACACAAGCTTGGGAATCGGTGGCGGTTACTACGGCCTGGTTGTCAACGGGATGGCAGATGATGTCGGTTCGGGAGGAATCGGCTTGACATACGCCACTCCTAAAGGATTTTCTATAGATCTGGGATACTTAGCCTCAATAGGTTCGCATTCTTATCAGTCAAACTCACTTTTTCTGGAACTCCGTTTTCAGTTCTGATCTCTTTGACGAGAAACCATCCAAGAGCTCAGCGTCACAGTTGAGGGAATTGAACGATGGCACATCCCGTTGCAACTGCTGTTTTTCTTGCGTTATTTTTGAGAGGTTGTATTATTTGCCACGTGTCATCAGATCATTATGCGTGTCAGCCGTAGATTGTGTATAAGAGAAAAAGAGCGGAAGTTAATGAGGAAACAGCGTCCCGCTGTTTCCTGGCAGATTCCTCTGTGTTTACAAATTTCGGGAAACTAAAGAGCGTCACCGTCGTCAATTTCGTCATTCCGGCCCCGCATGCGCGGGGTAAACATCCGGCCGGTATCCAGAAAAAAATATAGGGTGGCAGTTGCACCGGGGCATGCCTTTGCTCAATGTCCTCGACTGTGGCGCTACAGCTTATTTCGCGCCGGCCAAAAACTCGCCCTTCGGGCTCAGACAGTTTGGCCGTCTGATGCTCCATTTCACCAAGCGCCACAACGTCTCGGCCATCATTCGCTAAGCCACGCCCCGGCGTAACTGCTGTTTTTCTTGCATTATTTATGAGGGGTTGTATTATTAACCACGTGTCATCAGATCATTATGCGTGTCAGCCGTAGATTGTGTATAAGGGAAAGAGGGCGGAAGTTAATAAGGAAACAGCGTTACTCTGTTCCCCCAGACGCTGTTAACGCAAATTGTCCCCTCTCATCAGCCTCCCCTAACGGAAAGTTAAAAAGCTAACAGCATCGCGCTGTTCACCCCGCATGCCGCTCTTTTTGAAGTGTCCGTTAAACGGGGAAGGGTTCAACCGGTGTCCGGTTATTCCCTTTTGCATTTTACCTTGACACTAAAAGGTTAATTATTTATACGTAAAGTAATAATTTGCGTCAAATGTTAATCACTTAATCAATAATGCTTTGCAATAT
>CAZDYR010000223.1:0-4954 GCA_964509625.1 uncultured Smithella sp.
GTATAACACTTTGGAAGATTTAAAAAATGATGTTCGTAAGTCAATGGAGGAACAATGCAAACGCCAGAGTACCGCACAATTTCAGGAGAAAATAACAGAGGCTGTTCTGGCGGCAAACGATTTTGAAGCTCCGCCGTCACTGGTGGAACGGCAGATTTTCTATATGATATCGGACACGCAAAAAAGGATGAAATCTGCCGGTATGGATGAGAAAAGCGCAATGGAACTCAGCTTTCAAATGCATGATCAGTTCAAACAGGACGCGGTCAAAACCGTTAAATCTTTTCTACTGATTAAAAAAATAGCAGAGAAAGAATCCATTAGCGTGTCTGATGACGATATAGATAATCATATCAAAGAATTAGCTGAAATTCATCATACGGATTATGAAGTTGTTAAAAGCGCTTACGACAACGAAGAGCGAATCAACGCCCTGAAAACTGAAATTATGCAGAAAAAGGTATTTGACTTTATTGAAAGTCGGGCCAATATTAAGACAGTTGATAAAGTAGGAATGGAACAGGGGGTAGCTGAGTGAATTTAATACCAATGGTGGTCGAACAGGATGGCCGGGGTGAAAGAGCATTCGATATTTACTCCCGGCTTCTGAAAGACAGAATCATATTTCTGGGGACAGCTATAGACGATAATGTCGCCAATGTTGTTGTCGCCCAAATGCTGTATCTCGAGGCGGAAGATCCGGATAAGGAAATTTTTTTCTATCTGAATTCACCCGGAGGTCATGTGAGTTCCGGGATGGCTATTTATGATACAATGAAGTACATAAAACCTGAAATATCAACGGTATGCATGGGACAGGCAGCCAGCATGGCGGCCATTCTTCTGGCGGCCGGTGAAAAAGGGAAACGATATGCTCTGCCGCATTCACGTATTTTAATCCATCAGCCGTTGGGGGGATTTCAGGGGCAGGCAACGGATATTGATATTCAGGCGAGAGAAATACTAAGGCTCAAGGACGAATTAAACAAAATTTTATCTGATTTGACCGGTCAGCAACTGGAAAAAATCATGAATGATACCGAGCGAGATTACTTCATGACCAGCAACCAGGCTAAAGAATATGGTTTAATTGACGAAATTGTAGTAAGGAAACCTGCGCTGTCAGGTGTCAAATAAAGGAGATTTTAAGTGATAAAAAGAAGTAAGGATAATCGAGGCCAGGGTATGCTTTTCTGTTCATTCTGCGGCAAAATGCAAAGCGAAGTTCGCAAGTTAGTTGCCGGGCCAACTGCTTATATATGTGACGAATGTATTGAACTGTGTCGCTGTATTGTTGAGGAAGAAGAAAAAACTGTAGAAAAAAGCCCTAAGAATGTTTTACCTGAACCGCAGGAAATTAAAAAATTCCTGGATTCCTATGTTATCGGGCAGGAAAGAACAAAGAAAATTCTGTCTGTAGCCGTTTATAATCATTATAAACGACTTTTTTCCAATGTCAGCTCGAACGACGGTGTTGAAATTCAAAAAAGTAACGTTCTTCTGGTGGGACCCACCGGATCCGGAAAGACATTACTGGCTAAAACACTGGCAAAATTTCTCAATGTTCCCTTTACCATAGCGGATGCTACGACATTGACAGAGGCGGGTTATGTGGGCGAAGATGTTGAAAATATCATCCTCAGTCTGCTGCAAAACGCCGACTATGATGTTGTCCGGGCGTCTAAAGGCATTGTTTATATTGACGAAATAGATAAAATCGCCAAGAAATCAGGCAATCCGTCCATTACCCGGGATGTTTCCGGAGAAGGTGTGCAGCAGGCCTTGCTGAAAATCATGGAAGGAACCATGGCCAATATACCGCCAAAAGGCGGCCGCAAGCATCCGCAGCAGGAATTCATTCAGGTGGATACCACAAACATTCTGTTTATCTGCGGCGGTGCCTTTAATGATCTGGAAACCATTATCTCGAAAAGAATTGGCACAAATACGATGGGTTTCGGAGCGGAAATCAAAAGTAAAAAAGAAAAACGAATCGGAGAGCTGCTGGCGGAAGTTCGATCGGAAGATCTGCTTAAATTTGGTCTTATTCCTGAATTCATCGGACGCCTGCCGGTTATTTCCACGCTTGACGATCTGGATGAAGCAGCGCTGGTGCGCATTTTGATGGAACCGAAAGACTCAATTATCAAACAATACAAGAAATTGTTTGAACTGGAAAATGTTAATCTGAAATTCACCGATGGGGCGCTGCGATGCGTCGCTAAACTGTCCATGGAAAGAAAGTCGGGCGCGCGCGGTTTACGGTCGATTCTGGAAAACACGATGCTGGAAGTGATGTACGATATTCCGTCGCAGCGGGGCATCAAAGAATGCGTGATCAGCGAAGAAGTTGTCGTCAACAAGGAAAAACCTATTTTGATCTACGACGCGAAATCCGCGTCAGCATAACATCATGATGAATTAGGAATACTGGATGAGCGAAGAACAAAGCTTTAATAATCAAAGTAAAACAAACATCATTCCCCTTTTACCGCTGAGGGATGTGGTTGTTTTTCCCCATATGATTGTGCCGTTGTTTGTCGGCCGGGAAAAATCCATCGCCGCGCTGGAATCCGCCATGAAATATGAAAAAGGAATATTCATGGTAGCCCAGAAAAACGCTAAGAAGGATGACCCGTCTGAGGAGGACATATACCGGATTGGAACAATCGGCATCATCATCCAGCTTCTGCGTCTGCCGGACGGGACGGTGAAAGTGCTGGTGGAAGGCAAGTCCCGCGGCGCCATCAAGGAATATCTTAAAAATGATGACTTCTTCCTGGTGAAAGTTGATGACATTGAAGATGTTGATGATGATCCCAATGACGTCAGGAAGCAGGCTTTGATGCGCAGCATCAAAGAATCCTTTGAGCTTTATCTGAAGCTCAGCAAGAAGGTTCATGTGGAAATGATGGGGACAATCGCCGCGATTGAAGATCCGTCAAAGCTTGCCGATGTGGTCGTAACCCATCTGAATGTAAAACTGGAAGACAAACAGAAGATCATGGAAATTTATAACATCGGTGAAAGGCTGGAAGCCATCTATTCACTGATGCTCTCTGAGATAGAGATTCTTCAGGTTGAAGAAAAAATCAAACGCCGCGTCAAAAAGCAGATGGAGAAAACGCAGAAGGATTATTACCTGAATGAGCAAATGCGCGCCATTCAGAAAGAAATGGGCGAAAAGGACGATTTTAAAAATGAAATAGCGGAACTGGAAAAGCGTCTTAAGCAAAAGAAGCTGTCCGAAGAAGCAAATAAGAAAGTCCGCCAGGAAATAAAAAAGCTGCAAATGATGTCGCCCATGTCGGCGGAAGCCACCGTTGTGCGCAACTACATTGACTGGCTCCTGGACATGCCATGGTCGGAAATCACGGAAAATAAATTCACCCTGAAAGAATCCGAAAATATTCTTGACGAAGACCATTATGGATTAAAAAAGGTCAAGGAGCGTATCATTGAGTATTTAGCGGTGCAGTCTCTGGTCAAGAAAAATAAAGGACCGATTCTCTGCCTGGTCGGACCTCCCGGTGTGGGAAAAACGTCCATCGCCAAATCAGTCGCCCGGGCGACAAACCGGAAGTTTGTCCGCATTTCTCTGGGCGGTGTCCGCGATGAAGCCGAAATTCGCGGCCATCGAAGAACCTATATCGGTGCCATGCCGGGGAAAATCATTCAATCGCTAAAAAAAGCGGGGTCGAACAATCCGGTCTTCTGCCTGGACGAGGTGGATAAACTGAGTTCCGATTTTCGCGGTGATCCGTCATCGGCCCTTCTCGAAGTGCTGGATCCGGAGCAAAACGTCGCATTCAATGATAATTATCTGGATGTGGATTATGATTTATCGGATATCCTGTTTATTACAACAGCCAACGTCTTGCAGACGATCCCGGCCCCTTTGCAGGATAGAATGGAAGTAATCCGCATCGCCGGTTACACGGAACAGGAAAAACTTCAGATTGCAAAGAAATTTCTTTTAACGAAGGAAATGGAAGCCAACGGACTTGTTGCTGAGAACATTGAATTTACCAACGGCGCCGTCCTGCGTATTATCCGCCAATACACAAGGGAAGCGGGCGTGAGAAACCTGGAACGGGAAATCGCATCTATTTGCCGCAAGGTTGCCAAGGAAATTGTCAGCAATGGAGCTAAGAAGAAAATCGTCATCAGCTCCAAGAGCATACCCAAATATTTAGGTGTTCCGAAATTCCGTCACGGCGAGACGGAAGAGAAGAATCAGATTGGATTGACAACCGGCCTGGCCTGGACGGAGGTTGGTGGTGAACTGCTGGCCATCGAAGCATCCGTTATGGAAGGAACAGGCCGCATGGTAATGACCGGAAAACTGGGTGACGTCATGCAGGAATCGGTTCAGGCGGCTCTGACGTATATCCGGGCGCGCGCAGAGAGGTTCGGCCTGCCGAAAAATTTCTATAAAAAAATTGACATACACGTCCATGTGCCCGAGGGAGCGATCCCCAAGGATGGGCCGTCCGCCGGTATCGCCATGGCAACCTCCATAGCATCGGTTCTTATGAAAAAGAAAGTACGCGCGGATCTGGCCATGACCGGTGAAATTACGTTAAGGGGAAGGGTGCTGCCAATCGGCGGTCTGAAGGAAAAAATTCTGGCGGCGCATCGCGGCAATATTAAGATGGTTATTATTCCCAAGGATAATGAAAAAGATCTGGCCGAAGTTCCTCAGAACGTTCAAAACGCGCTGAAAATTGTCTTTGTCGATCACATCGATGAAGTACTGGACATTGCTTTTGTTAAAGACGAAGACGCCTTCGGCAAAGCCCTGACCAACGAAATGCAGGTCAGCGCCCAGCCAGTGAATTAAAAGAGATTTCTGAATATTATAGCTTGACAAGAAATCTCAATGTTGCTAGAAGCCATGCAGCTTTTTTTGGGCATGTGGGCGGGTAGCTCAGCTGGAAGAGCGCCACGCTTA
>CAZDYR010000224.1:0-4953 GCA_964509625.1 uncultured Smithella sp.
ATCATCACCACAAACTGTGCAATCAGCAATAGGGCTTTCCCGTGTTTCCGCATGGTCACAACTCCTTCACGTTCAACTAAATTATTTTATGCGTATTCTGACAAAATTGCATTAAAACCACAAGCTTAATTTATCATTTGAACATTTTGCCATTGACAATCCCTTCCGGATTCGGTTATAAAGCTTTCGTGTCGACGTAAGTCAGGATTAACCCTGTTGAATTTCATCATCATTAATGGACTAAGATAAAGGGGGAAGTGACTTGATGGAAGACTACCATGTGTTGGCAAACGACTTACCAGGCGGTCAAACAGCTTCTCTCTCACGCCGGCTTTTCCGCAACAAAGAGCTTTTATCGACAACCGGTTCTGAAAAACATCTTCCCCGCCAGAAACTCGTCAACAAACTCAATTATCTCAACTTTACGGACGGCATGGTGGCCCTTATTTTCCGCCACAGGCAAGGCCATCAGGACATTTTGATTATGGCCCGCCCGCAGCCATGTGTTGAGGCCGATCTGACATGCCATCTGGTTCTTGACGACACCGATCCCGATCTTACGGATTATCAGCCTGTCTTTTTGATGATTGATGACGGCCTGGGAACCTTGATTGCTCCTATTCAGTCTTCAAGCCTGCGTGAGCAGATGCTCACGTTAAAACTTCCCGAAGAATGCCTGATTAAAACACAGCGGTCAGCCAAACGGCATTCATGCCATGGCATTGCGTGCGAAGTTATTTTGGATGATGTCAAACGCAGCGGCACTCTGATTGACTTTACCCCGCGTGCGTTCAGCGTTCGCCTGTCGGATCGTTGGAATGAAAAGCCGCTGAACCATCCGGAAACAGCCCGAATTAATCTTTCTCAAAACAACATCAAACTTTTCTCCGGCTCCTGCAGACTGATCCGCAGCAACCTGAACGCGCCGGACCGGAAGGTTGTTTACAAACCGATGGACCACGGAATACATCTTTTTGCCCAAAGGCAAACCAGGAATCCAAGACGGCAGATTGCTCCGTCCTTTACCATAAGTTTCCAACACCCTCTTTCTGCGGAACGTGTACTGAGAGATATCTTTGACGTCTCCACCTCCGGGTTCTCAATAAGAGAAAACTTCGCGGAGCAGACCCTCATGGTGGGAATGATCATACCGGAGCTCTTCATTCATTACGCGGGAGTCGTCCAAATGAAATGTTCCGCACAGGTTGTCTATTGTAAAGAGGACGTGGGAAATAATATTGTACAGTGCGGACTGGCCATCACGGATATTGATATACAATCTTTTAGCCGTCTCAACCATCTGGTCGGCGCTCACCTGGATAGCGGGGCACATGTTTCCACAACAGTAGATATGGACGCCTTGTGGGAATTCTTTTTTGACACCGGTTTTATTTACGGTGACAAATACCAGCATCTTTATCCTTATAGGGACTCTTTCAAGGAGACCTACCGCAAGTTGTATCAGGAAAATCCCGACATCGCCCGGCATTTTACCTATGAAAAAAACGGCAAAATCTATGGTCACATCGCCATGATTCATGCCTATAAGCCCTCATGGGTCATTCATCATTTTTCCGCGAAGCCGCTGGAAAGCAAAGTCCCCGGCATGCTGATTCTGAGACAGATTATGCACTTCATTAACGGATGCTATCGGTTCGATTCGTTTGGGATGAATTATGTCATGACATATTATCGGCCGGACAACCAGCTTGTGGATAAAATATTTGGCGGCTTTACCCGTGAACTAAACAATTCCGCCGGCAGTTCCCTTGACTTATTTTCTTATTTACACTTTGATCGCTCATCTTCCAGCGAGGCTCTACCCGATGGATTCATACTGCGCCAGTGCCTGCCCGATGATTTCAAGTCATTCAAAGCATTTTATGAGAAGACATCCGGGGGGTTGCTTTTTGACGCGTTTCGTCCTGATCTGCCCATGGAAACACTGGAAGATAAATTTTTGCAGTCCGGTTTTAAAAGGAATTGCCGGATGTATTGTTTGTGCCGGGAAAATAAACACCTGGCTTTCTTTATAGTCAATCAGTCCGATCTAGGGCTAAATCTCTCCGACTTGCTCAATGGAATAAAGGTTTTTATTTTAGACGATAACGATTTTGAATGGCCCGTCGTCAAGTCTGTTCTCCAGACTTTGGGCCATGTCTATAGTACTGATCATATTCCTCTCCTTGTTTATCCCGCCGACTACCTTACCAAACAGGGTATCGAGGTCAAGAAGCAATACCAGCTCTGGATCATGACAGGTGACCCATACAGCGAGTTATACACGGAATATATGAAACGCAAATTCCGGATCAAATACGAGGAAGCCATCAAGCAATGACAGAACAACATTTGTATAACAGCTTGGTAATTAAATCTTATCTTGAGTATCTGAAAAATTTCTATCCCGATACAAATTTCAGCGAACTGCTGGAATATGCTGGAATTACCAATTACGAGGTTGCAGATAGGGGGCACTGGCTGACGCAAACTCAGGTTAACCGTTTTCACGAATATATTAGCCGTATCACTGATAATCCTGATTTAGCCAAAGAAGCGGGAAGATACATATCATCTCCCAAATCTTCCATCTCCAATATTATGCGCCAATCTGTGGCGGGATTTCTTTCACCGACCATGGCTTATTGGGCAGTTGAAAAAATCGCTTTGACTCAAAGCCGACATATTTCCATTAAAAGCCGGAATCTTGCTGAAAATAAAATCGAGCTTATCGCCACACCCAATCCCGGAACGAAAGAAGAACTTTTCCAGTGTCAAAATCGCATCGGAATATTTGAAGCCATCGCGCAAATATTTACCGGTAAATATGCAACCGTTGATCATCCGGAATGCATACACCGGGGTGATCCTCATTGCCGATATATGATTCACTGGGACCTGCCCAAATCCTTGTTCTGGAAAAGAATCGGATCTTATGCCGTTCTGGCATCGGTACTGGCCTCAATGGTGTTTTTTTATTTTTTATCCCTCCACGAATGGCTCGTTGCCACGCTGTCAGCATCATCAATATCCCTGGCCATTTTGCTGTTCGGTTCCTTTTTGCGCAACAGAGAAATGGCCGCAAACCTCAAGCAGCAGGGTAAAACCTCCAATGACGTTATCGATCAAATCAATCTGCGATATAATGAATCTGAACTGATTAAGGAAATCGGCGAAGCAATATCCAGCATTCTCGATCAGCAGGAACTTCTCCATTTCATCACGGAAGCTTTGCATAAAAGACTCTTGTTCGAACGCAGTATAGTGATGCTGGCCAACCCGGAGAGAACTAAACTTGTTTATTGCGCGGGTCACGGCTACACAGAACAGGAAGCAGCCTTATCCCGAAATCTGGAATTCAGCCTGACCAACCCTCTCTCCAAAGGCTATTTTTATCAGGCTTTTGTGAATCAAAAACCATTCCTTGTGGACGGCACGGAGCAATTCGAGGCGAACCTTTCAGAAAAAAGCAATAAACTGATCAGAGATCTGGGCATCCAATCGTTCATCTGTGTACCCATTGTTTTTAAAGGAAAATCCGAAGGCGTGCTCGCAGTTGACGTCAGCAATGCGAAAACAAGCACAACGCAAAGCGACGTCAGCCTGCTCGTCGGCGTCGCACAGCAAATCGGCATCAGCCTGAACAATGCCAGGACACACAAAAAAATACTGGAAAGCGAGGAACGTTTCCGCAATCTCAGCGACAATTCGCCTGACATCATCTATCAACTGGATCATGCCGGCAGAATCAAGTATGTCAACCCGGCATGGGAAGAGATCCTGGGACATCCCAAAGCGGCCCTTCAGGGGAAAATTCTATCCGATTTTCTGCGCTATGAAGATAAGAATGCATTTGCCGACATGTTTCAGGGAATTCTTACAAATCAGTTAAGGGTAAGAGATAAATATTTTACCATTACCAATGCCAAGGGTTTGCCTCGCCAAATCACCTTGAGCGCCGCTCCTGACCGTGACGCGGAAGGAAACATCATTGGAGTTGTGGGTACGATCAAAGACATTTCCGCCCTGCGCAGTATGGAAGCTCAGTTGCTGCAGGCCTCCAAAATGGAGGCCGTAGGCACTTTAACCGGCGGCATTGCTCATGATTTCAATAATATTATTCAGGCTATCATGGGTTATAATCAGTTAATGATTTCAGGCAGACTTGGCAACGAAGCGGACATGCCTTACCTCAACAGCATCGGCGAACTGATTACCCGCTCACGAGAACTGGTCCGTCAATTGCTTTTATTCAGCAAAAAAGTCGAGCCTGTATCCAAGGTGGTGAATATCAACGACGAGATCAAAGGCATCCACAGCCTGCTGGTCAAATCCATTTCCAAGATGATTGAAATCAAAACCGATCTTTGTGAAAACATTTTCCCGATTAACGCGGACGCGACCCAGATCGGACAAATCATCATGAACCTGGTCATCAACGCGCGGGACGCCATCGGAGATATCGGCATGATTACCATCAAGACCGGAAACCTGATCCTGAATGAAACAACGGTCATTGGCAGATCTGAAGTCGGTCCCGGACGATATGCTCAATTATCCGTCACCGACACGGGATGCGGCATGGATCAAGACCTGGTCAAACAGATTTTTGAACCCTTTTTCACAACCAAGGAGCCGGGCAAAGGCACCGGATTGGGGCTGGCGGTTGTGCAGGGTGTCATTAAAAACCATAACGGTTTTATCAGTTGCGAAAGTAAACCCGATCATGGAACAACTTTTCACATTATTCTTCCCGCTTCATCAGCGGAAAATGAACCCGTGGAAGAGCTGGAGCAGCCGAAACAAAATACTTACGGGACGGAAAAGTTCCTGCTGGTTGACGACGAAAAAAGCATTTTGGAAACGGTGAAAGACACTTTGATGTTATTTGGCTACCGTGTTGAAACGGCGGGAAGCGGCGAAGAGGCGCTTGACATCTACACAAGACACAAA
>CAZDYR010000225.1:0-4953 GCA_964509625.1 uncultured Smithella sp.
AATATGACCTGACCCGGTATGACATGCTCGATACCCTGAAAAACCTGATGGATCATCAAGTTTGAATTCCTGTCGGATCATGATTCCGGGAGCCTGCCGGAGAAAAAACAATTCCCTGACAATTCTAATCATCGATTCTTTTTCTCGACCTGATCCTTAAGCCTCTTGATGTGTCCTCTGCCCAGACCCTTCACATCGCAGCCCAATGCCAGGTAGCGGCGGATGCGGTCGTCGTCGAGAATGCCGAAACAGTCAATGACGGCAATCGGATGACCGGCGGCTCTGACAATCCTGGACGGTTCCAGGTTAAGATACGCTTCGTGCCGCACAGCCAGAACCAGCGCGTCGATGCCTTTCAGGGCTTTGTTCAAATTCTTTTGCACCCGCAGGTCTTTGAGCTTTTTCTGATTGCGGAAAAAAACGGACTTGCTGTTCGCGGGATATTCATCCTGATTCTCAAACTCAAACCAGTGATCGACATAAGGATCGTGCACCCGGATTTCAGCGCCCATTTCGGTCAGCCGCCGGATGAGGATTTCAGAGCCGCTGTAGCGCGTGTCGCCGACATCCTCTCGATAGGACGCGCCCAGAATGAGCACCTCCGCGCTGGCTATGGGCATGCTCATATTCCGCAGGGAGTCGCGCACGAGTTGAGCGGCGTGAAGGGATCGCGTATCATTAATGTCGATGGCCATGGGGGTCATCTTGAACGTGTCGTCTTCAAAGCCCAGAATGTGGCGGTTCGCCCAGACGCCCAGGCCGCCGTCTTTGGGCAGGCAGTAACCTCCGATGCCCGGACCGGGAAAAATCATGTTTGAGTGCGTCGGTCTCATTTTGATGGCTTTGATGACCTTGATAAGATCCACCCCGTTTCTCTCGGCGAAAAGACTCCATTCATCGAGAAACGCCAGAATGGTGGCCCGATAGCTGTTTTCCACAACCTTGGCTGTTTCCGATTCAATGGGCCGGTCCAGCACGGTGAGAGGGAATTTTTGCGTGTTGAGCACCTCATTTAAGAACTTGACGACTCTTTGTTTGGCCGCTTCGTTGACGCCGGAGCAGACGCGCCAGAAATCGCGGATCGACGCGACATAATCCCTGCCGGGCATCACGCGCTCATAACTGTGGGCGATCAGGGGATCGCTTTTAATGCCTCGTTGACGAAACACTTTTCTCATGGCCGGAAGGGCGACCTGCTCGGTGGTACCCGGCGCGACGGTGGTTTCGATAAGGACCAGGCACTTCGGGGGAATGTGGCGGGCGATAATATCAAAAGATTCTTCCAGGGCGTTCATTTCCACCTGGCCGTTTCTCACGTTGCCCAGTTCGTTCTTCATGTAGTCAAGCTGAACATCCACAACGACTACGTCGGCGAGTTTGAGCACATCGTAAACAAACGTGGCCACAAGCGTCTGCTTGTCCAGAACACAGCGCCGGATCATCGGGTCCACTTCCGGATCCTCGGCTTTTACGGGCGAAACGCCTTCATTGAGTTTGGGAATTTTCCAGTAGCTTCTGGTGCTGGGCCTTTGCATGCCGATGACAAACTTGCCGGATCTGCCTTTCTTGTCGGTTGTGTCGGCAATGATCGCCGCCATGACCGAACCGACGAAACCGACTCCCATGACGACAACGATTTCCTGCTTCTTTTTGCGGGCCTGGGCGACCAGTTTTGTGATGCGGGCGTTTTCGGTTTTGTAATCATCCGCTTGAGGCAGCGGATACTTCACGCCGTCCGGACTGATTGAAACGGGTTGATTCATGACCACCTCCATCTGTTTATCCTTCAGCGTATTAATAATACGGGAATCGAACTTTTATGGATGATGTGGGACGTTGTGCTGCCCAGGAGCCATTCACGCAGACGATTGTGGCCGTACGCGCCCATAACCATCAACTCTACCGCTCCCTCCCGGATGAATTTGAGGATTTCATCGGCTTCACGACCCGCGGAAACAATGATTTCGCAGTCCGCCTGGCCCTGGAGAGCCATTGTTTCAACCTGCCCGGACCATTCCGCCGCTTTCGCGTGGTCGGCGCTGATGATTAAAACGGTGATGGGCCACTTGGCTTTTTCGGAAATGTTCAGGGATAATTCCAGCGCTTTTCGGGCGGAGGCGCTGCCGTCATAGGCCAATCCCATGCTTTCGATTTCACGAAAGGAGTTTGGAATGACCATAACGGGTTTTCCGGAATGACGGATAACAACTTCGGCAACCGACCCGATCAGCCCGGCTTCTTTCAGGTGGAAGTGTTCCCCTTTTTTCGCCATCAGAATCAAATCAGCGTTTCGGGATTCTTCGATGATCGTGTCGCTGATTTTGCCGATATTCTTTTTTGCGGCGCAGGGGATACGCGCCGCCCGGCAGCGATCTCCGAAATGCTTCAGCACGGAATCGGCTTTTTCTTTCAGGGATGTTTCGACGGCGTCAAAAAAACCGTCATAGGGCGGCAAGGTAACGGCGCCTGTGATGTCGCTCATGATCGGCCCCTGAATCAAAAAGACGTCGATGACATGCAGGCCCGTAAGAGCCGCCTCCAGTTTCGGCGCAATATAGATGCCGTAATCAAGAGCGATATTGCTGTTGGCTGATCCGTCAACCGGAATGAGGATGGTCTTGATCATGCTGGGGGCCTCTCTGTATGAAAAACATCGTCACTTTTTCTTTTGATCAAAATGACTGAGATCATGCAGTAAGTTCGCGATATCCTTTTCATCCCAGGTACGCGTCGCGGTGTCCTCTTCGCCTGCGTCCTCGTCGACATGGACGCCATTTTCGTTAAATGCCAGAAACTTGCCCTTCAAATTGCCGTTTTTATAAGTCGCTTTTTCCCGGATCTGCCCGTTTTTATAATAGGCGATATAGTCACCTTCACGTTTATCGTTTTTAAATAATCCTTTTTCCTTTATTTGCCCGCTTTTGTAATAACAGACGTACTCGCCCTCAAATTTTCCGTTTTCAAAATTTTCTTCTTCCCTTAATTCGCCTGTCTTAAAATAGCGGCGGTAGGTGCCGTGCAGTTTGCCGTCCTTGTAGAATTCTTCTTCCCGCACATGGCCGTTTTCATAATAGCAAAGATAGGCTCCCTCCATCTTATTGTTGACGAAAGTTACTTTCTCCCGGACTTGCCCGTTGGAATAGTAACTGATGGCGGGACCGCTTTTTTTGCCGCCTGAAAAATGAAGCCGGGCCATGAGTTGGCCGCTGGGGAAATAGGCTGTGTATTCACCGTCTACTTCCCCCTGCACTAAAAATTTCTTTTCCTTTACCGCGCCATTTGCGTAATGTACGATCTTTTCCTCGGCCATGTCTCTATCGCTTATTGTAAGTATTGTGTTGTTTTTTCCCTGTCTCGTGAATTTCTAAACAATCCTCGGAGATAATGCAACTAAAAATAGCCATATCCCCGTAAATTTTGTTTTACTTTTCGTAAAAAGGCTATTAAGGTTTGACATCCGGACAATAGATTCAATATAATTAGTCCATAATTTCAATGAAGAGCGGGCAGAAATGATCGTTTCCAATTTAGATACAACAAGAGTTGCCATCATCGGACCGGGACGTCTGGGCACTGCGTTTGCCTATAAACTCGGACGCGATAATAAGCGAGTTGCCATTTATTATCATAACTCGGACGTCTGCAAAGCGATTAATCGCGACCACTTGAATCCCATCCACTTAACGGAGGATTTGGCCGCCCGGATGGGGGGGCTGGATCGGGTTCCACGCCTCTCGCCGAAAGTCTACGCGACCAACGATCTGGAGCATATCGTCGAGAATAATGATTTCATCTTTTTATGCGTCACGATGAACCGGCTGCCGGAATTGCTCAATTATCTCAAGCCGATGATCGATAAAAAAGCCGGTGATACCTGCCTGATTTCTCCGATCAAGGGTTTGATTTCCGATGAAATATCAACGGAGCTTATCACGCCGTCGCAGTTGATTCACAATCATTTGTACAATCTGGAGCATAAGTATCAGGTCGCGTGTATCGGCGGGCCTTTTTTTGACATCGACATCGCACAGGGAAAACCGGTTTGTCTGACGGTTGCCGGCAAGCGGCGTACCGCCAATATTATCCGCGATCACCTGCTGATGTTCAACCGTAAAGAACTCAATGCCTATTATAATTTTGACAAGACCGGTGTGGAAGCCTGCGGCGCTCTGAAAAATATCGTAGCCAACATCAAGGGCCTGGCGGATTCTCTGGAGTTGGGTGATTCCATACCGGGAACGATCTTTGCGCGTTCCGGCGTGGAAATCCGATCGCTCACGCGTCTTCTGGGCGGAAGTTTTCAGGCGTTTCATTCTCAGGCCGGTGTCGGCGATATGTATGTCACCGTTTCGTCCCTGGCGAGCAAGAATTATCGTTATGGAAAATATTTCTATGAGCTCTATACCGGTAATCCCATTGAAACCAATTTGAAAGTTCTGGGCAAAATTGACGGGACGCCGGAGGGGCCCAACACGATTCGAAACGTTTATAAATATCTGGAAAAGAAAAACATGTACAGCCCGCTCTTTTCCTGCGCGTATAACATCTTCAATAAAGGCGGGAATAAAGATGCGATCAGAGATATGATCATTCACGCCTGTCAGTTTGATAAAAGGAACAATGAATACATCGGGCCTTTCTCCAGATTCATGTATCGGATTATCCCCAATTACTGGTACAGACGGGATAAAGAAATGTTTGATTGATATGGATCCGCTTTAGGATTGTTTAATCCCGCTCTTGCGGGACGCGTGTTCATGCTTCGCGGCCCGGTGCGAGATGGTTGATTCCCGTTTTAGTATCGGCAAAAAGGTTCGATCATCATGCCTAAGAGCAAAACGAGAGTTCTATACCGTCAGTTGAGTAAAAGACTGCGGGGTCGTAACAAGCATAAACCGGCGGCGGGGCGGGCTCAACAAAAAGCACACCCCATTGATGGGCAAACGATTATGT
>CAZDYR010000226.1:0-4935 GCA_964509625.1 uncultured Smithella sp.
GGTGGTAACTGCTCTGACGACTGGTGGTAACTCCCTTATAGTTACCACCACATTAACCATATTTTGATGGACTCCATAACACATCTTTGGATAACAAGCAACAAAAAACCCGCTATTTCTAACGGGTTTTAAGCTTTATTGGACTTTGTTGGATTCCCTAATGGTGGAGGCGGCGGGAATTGAACCCGCGTCCGAACCATTGATTTTATTGTGTTATTTGTTGTTTGATTTTTTAAGTGATTGATATTATTAATACAGCAAGTCTACCACAAAATTCTAGGGAATTGAACCCCTGTCCTAATACTTCAGGATCACTCCGCCGACGGCCTCTACCGGGTACCGGGATCCGGGATCCATCGTCGAAACAGAAAAGGCCGCCCTGGCCTCCCCGAACACCCCAGCCTTGATAGATCCCACGCGGATGAAATGCCACTCTCCGCCGACAGTAATCTGGGCCTCCTGGTTAGTCGAATAACCTGCTTTTGCATATAGCCTCTTGTCATTGGCGAAACCAACAATGCCTAGCGGTTCCTGTTTCATGATGAGCTTGCCGACACCGGTGTCCGTGTTCAGCGTGGCGATTATGTTCGTATCCCCTTCATAGGCAGGGATCTTCCCGGCGGCGATCGCCTGTTCATTTTTATCCGCTGAAAACCATTCCGGCAACTTCAGTTTCTCGACGATTTTCTCTTTTTCTATGGTGACGATCTGTTTCGGCCCGGGTACGGAAACCGTCTTTATCTTTTCGACCTCCTTGATGACGGGTACCTGAACGTACTCAATTTTGGATACAGCCGGTTTATGGCTTTCCTTCCACCAGGCGCCGACCACGCTGATGAGCGCCAGGGTAAGCACGGCAATGATGATCCCAACAATTATTTTATTTTTCATACTTCATTCACCCTCGCGATCTGATCTCTGTACCCCTTGAATTTTAGTACGACATATTTCTGGCCGCACCCCTTGCATTCGTAGCATTCATTTGATACCAGTTTTTCCGGCAACCAATAGGTCAACTCGATGCCGCATTTATCGCAGATCCAGTCGGGTTGCTGTCGACGATCCGCTCCGGACCGGCGGTCTTTTATTATCCGGCGTTCCGGCTCCGTCATTGCTGTCCCTCTTTGTACTTCTTGACGGCCCAGATGCCCATGCTCATTGTGAAAAACCCTGTGATCAGGATGGCTAGTTTTTCAAGGTTCTGCGCCACCGTCGGGATGAACGCCCCGACGGCGATCAGCAATAAAATAACTGTGGTAATCGTCAGGTTTACGAAACTTCCCCGAACCGATTTTTCCTCTGCGTTCCATATCAAGTTTTTCATTTTTTTGATCTCCTTTTCCAAGCATTTGAGCTAATCCCAAAAGAAACATTCCGGCAAATACTCCGATAAAAAGTCCGACCATCATCCCCTTATAGAATTCCATTCGTAACCTCTTCGTACGTCTTGGCAAAAATGTCCGGCTTGCATGGATAGATTTCTCCATTGACACCTTTAAGTATCCAGTCACCAACATCCGCCCTCATAATTCCTTCAAGGGTTGTGATGTAAAGACCTTCCGGACTGTTATTAATTCCTTCTGACGATCCAGCCATTTCAATGACACAGTAAACGCTGGTACTCGATCCGTCATACAAAACTACATCGATAATAACTGGTTTCTTTCTGAATTTCCTTATCATAACTCCCCCCTCATTTTATTCGGGCAGGGACTCCTATCTTCAGATCCGTCCAGCAGTCTGCCAACTTTTGTACGAGCCCTCCAATTCAACCCCCTGCCCTTTAAAATTTCCCTGCCTCTACATGCATCCAGTCATAGTTTTTCAATCTGCCTAGCGAAAGCCATCCATGCGCCTCAAAGATGTCGATCATCTTCTTGTATTCCGGTCTGGCAAACCGTGCCGAGTCGCCCTGCTGATGCAACTGGTTATGTTCGGGATCAAGGTCTATGGCTGTCCCCCACGCGTGACGGGACCATGAACTGCCGCCCCGAATTGCACGGTAGTTAAAGCACCCTCCGAACAGGTTGATACCAAGAACCTTGATCTTTTCCAGTCCATAGGCTTGCAGTATCTCGTTGAATATAGCTTCCACATTGACAACTTCCAGCTTATGACACCGTATCCTTGAAACCGTCTGACTGTGATCCCACGCAATGACTAGCGGGAAGGGGATCTTCGCAGAGGCAAGATAACTTCCCGCCTGGTTCGGAATACCGTACTTGTCGATCATTTCTGAATTAGTATATTGTCTCATCTGAATATTTTCTCCAGAATGTCATGCCCATGAGTAATGATGATGTAAATAATGCCACCTACAATGGCAAACAGGATAACGTATTTGAAAAGGTTATTTCGCAGATCTGATACCCAATCCCGAAACCATGAGAATGACTCCAGCTTGACGACACGAGCTTCATGATTAGCGCAAAAGAGTTCGAGTTTGTCTTTAATCTCATTGACCGTTGAACGTAGGCCATTTGTGACGATGCCTTCCAGCTTTTCGGTTTTACCGATATAGACCACCTGTCGTTCTGCTATTGCATCGACTTTCCCTTCAATACGCATGATGACTTCGTACATTTCACAAGTATGCTTTCTGCGTTCACCATTAGTCATTTCTCTCTCCTCGCCACCAAGATATTATTTACAATAATTGCGATGAACCCTGCGGATGCCACGCCCAGGATGGCCGACAAAAGCCACCAGGGCAGAAAATAAAATCCGGCTGCCACGGCCAGAAACACAAAAATCTTTGTGACGATCAGTGCGGGCACGAGGCCGATGGCCTTGATGATGAAACCGATCAGCGGATTGCCCTCGCTTGCCCCGGCGCGCACGGCCAGCACGGTCGTGACTACATCGGCAATCTGTGTGATCACAAAGAATACACTCACAATGATCAGGATAATCAAGTCCATCCGTCCTTCCATATCATCCTCCGATCTGCCTGGTGGCAATGGCATTAAAGATCTGATTGGTTGTTTGCGCTTCGTTCCGCATGAGGTTCATCTCCTTCTGGAGGGCGACATTCCGTGTAACGAGGTTCTCCAGGCAGTCGGCGATGACGTTGATGGCGCACTCCTCGTAGGGGAACTGCTTCCCCGTGGCGTCTTCCACGCGCACTCCTCTCCGAAAGAATACGCAGTCCTCATGTTTTTCCATTCCGAACGGGCATTTATTCATGGGATAACCTCCTTAATTTTTAGTGCAGATAATGGCGCAGTATGCCGCGGGCCGCCAGGTGTTCACGGTGGCCGCATCGCCCGTGTCACCCGTTCCGGACGCTCCGGTCGCCCCGTGGTTATGTGCAAGGCCGCCGCCCATGTTGCCCGTGGTCGTGGAACTGGTGGCATAATCTCCCCCGGTCGCCAGTCCAATTCCGGCAACAATGTTATTATACGAATGATTATGCTCCGGGATTTCATTCGTGGTTAAGGTATGGTCACCGGTCGTGTGCGTATGCGATGGACCGGTATGCTTGTGATTCGGTTGCGTCCATGTCCCTGTTGCGTGCGCTCCGCCACCGGCCTGCCCGCCCGCCGCGGATCCCTTTGTGATGTAAAGCACCTTATCATCCAGCGTGTTGTCAATCGTCCAGCCAGCCGGAGCGACGTCCTGGTAAAATAGCATCTTCGTCCCGACCGGGAGGTACTGGGTTTGCATCATGTCATAGATCGCGTTTTTCGACGGAGCCACATCGATGATCCCGTTCCATGACGCGCCAAAAACGATGTCGCTAATTACGGGTTGCGGAGGAGTCGTGATAAGAGCCTTCAGCTGCTGGATCAGTATCGTCAAGCGGTCGAATTCATCCTCGTGGACTTCCGGGTAAAATCCCCCTTGATTTTGTAAATCCACCGGCTGGAGGTAATCGACGTTGCTCGTTATGGTGAGCGTGTATCCCACGGCCAGGGCGGCAGTAAGGGTCACCGTTCCGCCGGGATTGGCATTCTGGTCGGCATTCAGAGAGACAGAGTAATCCGCCGGGTACGTCAGGATCACCGTCGTGGTCGTCGCGACCTCTATTCTGGTCAGCACCAGGTCCGCCGCCTGGAAGACTTTAAAGGCAAAGGCAAACGGCCCGACGGCGCCCGCGCCAGCGAACGGCCCCGCGATTCTAACATTACTTGATATGGTCATTTCATCCCCCTTATTGTTTTCTGTTTACATCCTTGCCGCTGATCACTCCGCGGGTTACATCCATAAGCCCTTCCGGTTTCGCCTTGCCCTGGGCGACATCTGCCAGGTAACCGACGGGCTTGCCCAGCTGGCCGAGAGGCAGCTCGGAAATAATGCCGAGGGTCGTCAGCATATCTTTGCCCGCCCTCTTCCAGGAACCGTCATCGGCGATTGCCTTGTAGACCGTGAACGGAGTACGGACAACTCCCTCCATGGCGGATACGGCCGGAGATGTGCTGATCCTATCGTCATACGGTTTGCTGTTGAAAGCGTTAAACCCCGCCATGATGGCCGGTCCGACGCCCGGAACCATGCCCGCAAGCGCCCGACCCTGCGCGCTAAAGAAAAGGGCAAAAGCATCCCAGAAATCCCACTCGTCATCATCTCCGGTGTCAAATCCTCCGACCGCCTGGACGATGATCTCCGCCATGACCGCGGGAATCATAAACCCGAACGCATAGGTATGCAGCAGCCTGCCCATGCCGCGTTTGGCTCCCATCTCGCGGACGGTCTTTGTAAACTCTGTGGCATTCAAGTTCGCCATCATGTTGAAGTATGAATAAAAATGAGTAAACATTCTGGTAAACGCCGATCCGGTTTCAATCCTTGAAATATCTTCCGGGGCAAAGGATCCCTGCGTTTCCCGGACGACGGAGTCTGCTGCACGGATGGCCTCCGCCTCATCCATATTCTGCTCGACGGCCTGGTTGTATGCGGATATCCAGGCGATGGTATCGACGATGCCCTGGGTTC
>CAZDYR010000227.1:0-4909 GCA_964509625.1 uncultured Smithella sp.
CAAGGAAGCCGTTTTGCGATTGGAAGTAAAACCGAAAATTACGGACGAAGGTCGGATTTCGATGGAAATTAAAGCGACAAATGACACACCGGATTACGCCCAGGGCGAAAAGCTTCAGGGCAATCCGCCTATCCGTAAGAATGAAGTAGAATCCAAAATCGTGGTGCAGGACGGTGACACCGTTGTCATTGGTGGCGTATCTCGAAGTCAGGATGATAAAGTAGAAAGCGGACTTCCCTGGCTTTATAAGGTTCCGGTATTGGGTTGGTTGTTTAAAACTCAAAGTATTACAAGACAAAAAAGACAATTGTTGATATTTATTACTCCGAAGATCATGTCCGGATCCGGATACATTAAAGATGAATGTGACGGTATTGATAATTTGGATCATTGCAAGAACCGGCGATAATATAATATTTTGAAGGACAAAATGGCCCTATGCAAATGAATGTGCAGAGGGCCTTTTTGTCTTACGTAATACTAACAAAATTCGTTTTACTTTCTCAGGTTGATTTCAACATGAAACTGAAAAATCTAGTTGTCATATCCATTTTTCTTTGTCCATTATTTCTTTTGTCATGCACAAATACGCCCTGGCATCGAGATCAGGCAGACGCTTCTTTGAAGAAGGGTATGGCTTTAATTGAAGCGGAACAGTACCTTGGCGCGCTCAAAGAACTGATGGAGGCTGATAAAAACGCACCCAACGATGCGGTGATCAATTATTATTTGGGGATTGCGTATCTGGGGCGTGGCTTGAAAAATCTGGCTATGGAAAAATTTCAGAAGGCCGTGTCCTTAAAGCATGATTATTCTGAAGCGCATAACTATATCGGCATTTTATATATGGATATGGGACAATGGGAACAAGCAATTAGTTTTTTCGATAAAGCGTTGAAAAATTATCTTTACGCGAATCCTGAACACGCTCTTTTAAATTCGGGTTGGGCTTACTATAATCTCCAGAATTACGAAAAAGCAATGTCTTGCTATCAGCAGGCACTAAGGCAGGATAAGTTAGCTATTCTGCAGCCCGATATTGAAAAAAATATTGGGCTCGTTTACGTTAAACAATCTAAACTGGCTCAAGCTAAGGTGCATTTTGAAAAGTCTGTCGCGCTGAATCCTTCTCTTTATGATGCTCACTTCTTTCTGGGGGAGACCTATTTGAATATCAGAGACACGGAGAACGCAAAAAAATCATTTCATCAGGTCATTAAGCTTGTCCCGCAATCGCCATTTGCACAAAAAGCCCGGGAATATTTGCAGTCTTTGCAATAAAGAGTACTAATTATAGGATTGAAGGTGAGTTAGCATTTTTACTGCGCAATATTCTGTTTTAAAAAAGTACTCCCCTGTCAGATTTTACTCATATGAAAAATCAAGCCTGCGAAAAAGCCTGTATTGTTTTTCCGGAGCTACCCACTCAAGCGATTGCAAGAATTGCCGGCCAGTAAAATGGGATTGAATTCATGACGCAAACGTTTAATAATTCTTTTATCTCCAGGATTCATTCCATTCATAAGATAATTTCAAAACATCAAGTCGACGCAGTCCTGTTTTCCGATATGAGTAATATCCGCTATCTCACCGGCTTTACCGGCAGCGACGGCGTTTTGATTGTCAGCATACATGACTTTCGTCTGCTCGTTGATGGCCGTTACACAACTCAAGCTGCCGGTGAAGTGGACAAGATTCCGATTGTTCAATATGAAGACAAAATTTACGGAATCGAACAGACTGTGAAGGAATTATGCTTCAGGAGGATCGGTTTTGAAGCTGAGTTTATGAATGTGGAAATGTATAATGATTTAAACCGGCGGTTAAAAAAGATAGAGCTTGTTCCTTTGTCTGATGAATTAAGGCTGATCAGGGCTCATAAGGATAAGCAAGAAATTGCCCTGATGAAGAAAGCGGCGTCGATAGCTTCCGGTGCGGTGGCCGCGCTTGCAGAAGAAATACGGCCTGGTTGGACGGAATTGGAAGCGGCTCTTCAACTGGAAATAATAGCCCGTAGAATGGGCGCCGAACAGATTGCGTTTGAAACAATTGCAGCTTCCGGAAAAAATTCAGCACTGCCTCATGCCAAGCCCTGGAATCGTAAGATTCGAAAAGGTGATTTGTTGATTATTGATTTTGGTGTGAGGTATCAGGGATACTGCTCCGATGAAACTTGCACATTTGCAATTGGGGAATTGACAGCCGATCAAAAAAATGCTTATCGTGCCACATTGCGGGCTCACGATGAAGCCATTGCCTGCATCAGGTCTGGGATAGCCGCCGCGGATGTGGATCAGTTAGTTCGCGATGTGTTTGGTAAGAAATACCGCCGCTTTTTTGTTCATGGAACAGGTCATGGTGTTGGCCTGGAGGTTCACGAAGCGCCCCGCCTGAAGCCAAATTCGCAAGATATTCTGGCTGCTGGAATGGTTGTCACGGTTGAACCCGGTCTGTACTACACCGGGCTGTGGGGTGTTCGGATTGAAGATACGGTTTTCGTGAAAAAAAATGGTTGCGAAATCATTACAAAGATGGATAAAAAACTTATCACAATTGAATAAAGTTTGAGGTTGCGCGGTTATGAAAGTATTTCCAGAAGACCTACTCTACAGTCGCGAGCACATATGGGTGCGGGTTGACGGAGATATGGCTATACTTGGCATTACGGATTACGCCCAGGAAAGTCTGGGAGAAATTCTGTCTATTGAATTTCCTGAAACGGATACATATGTCGAACGTGATGAATCTTTTGGCTCTATTGAATCTACCAAGGCCGTCGTGGATCTGATCGCTTCAGTCAGCGGGACGATTGTCAGCGTGAACGAAGACATTAATGATGACATCGGCATTATCAACAGCGATCCTCATGACGCCGGCTGGCTGATTGTTATTGAAATGGATGATATGGAGCAATTGGATGATCTTCTGGATGCTGCGGGTTATCATGATTTTATCATGCAGCAGGAAACTGACTGAAATCCATTTATGACCTGGCGATTGCTCAATTATCGGTCATACAGCGCATTTGAAAACATGGCCATCGACGAGGCCATTCTTCGGGAAACCATAAAACATAAAAAGCCTCCGACGCTGCGTTTTTTCGGCTGGCATCCAGCCTCGGTTTCGATCGGCTATTTTCAGGATTTGAATAAAGAAATCAATTTCAACCTTTGTAAATTAAGCGGTGTTGATATTGTTCGCAGGATAACCGGCGGGAAAGCCGTCTATCATTGTGATGAGGTCACTTATTCACTGGCGGCTGGAAAATCTGACAATTATTTTCCTGATGATATTATCCGAACATATGAGATAATCAGTCTATGCCTTGCGCATGGCTTATCTTTTTTGGGAATCAACTCGCATCTTTCGAAATCTGATTCAGTCAATATAAAGAAAAGATCGGATAGGACATCTTGTTGCTTTTCCGTCCCATCCATTAAGGAGCTGCTTGTTGACGGTAAGAAAATTTGCGGCAGCGCGCAAATACGCGCACACGGCGGTTTTCTGCAGCATGGGTCCATGCTTATGAGTTTTAATCCCGCGGAAGCTGCGGCTCTGATCCTGTCGTCGGATGCGTCGGAGATATGCCAGAAACTCAGAAATTCGGTTACAGCGGTTAATGAATTAATTTCTTCGCCTGTCAGCGCAGAAGACCTATGCTTCGCTCTGCAAAAAGGCTTCGTGAACAAATTGGGCATAGATTTGTCAGAAGAACCTTTGACATCCGCAGAGAAACAGCTGGCCGGAGAATTGATTAAGAAATACAAAAGCGATGCTTGGAATTGGGAACGAAAAAAAGAAGCATTTAACGTATTTTAATGTTCAGATTTTTACGGATTTCACGAATCTTCACTTAATCATCTGGCCGGTTTTCAAATTCCCCCGCTCATCACCGGCTTATTTATTTTAGTTGCAATTTTGATTTAAATCGCATATATGCAAACCTCGATTCGCAGGGCATCTTGATAAGAAATGTTATGCCGTTGCGGATGAAAATATTTAAGCGGTTAACCGTTCGAAATCATGATGAAAAATGAAGTATTTCAAATTTTTTCAAAGAGTGATTTCCAGGCGAGGAGCGTGATTTAAAAATTTATTGGAAATTCAGGGTAGTTGACGGCGCAGGATTTTTTGCTTGTGTCGTGCTGCCCTTTTTTTGCGTTTAAAAGTCAAAAACAATAATTATATGACAATTCATTAAGGAGGAATAAAATTGGAAGTAAAAGTTATTGATAACGATGTGGAAAAAGCTCTCAAAATTCTGAAAAACAAACTGTCGAAAAGCGGATTATTCAAAGAGTTGAAAGTTCGCCGGGCCTATGAAAAGCCTTCAGTCAAGAAGAAGAGAAAAACGATTGAAGCGCGTCGCAGACTGGCCAAGGTTCAACGACGCCGCAGTAATTAAATTCTTTCTGAAGCAGAGCTTTCTATTCATTTTCTTTATCGTCGTTTGCTTGATGCAAGGAAATCAGCAACATGGAAAAGCAATATCTTGTTGATGCATTATCCAGGGAAGAATCGTGGCGGATTTTTCGTATTATGGCGGAATTTGTGGAATCCATTGAGGTTCTGTCCAACGTCCATAATGCCGTCACTATTTTTGGCTCGGCCCGCCTGAAGCCTGAAGATAAGTACTATCAAATGGCGGAAAAACTGGGACAGCTCCTAGCTCAAAACGGATTTGCTGTCATTACCGGCGGCGGTCCTGGAATTATGGAAGCGGGTAACAAGGGCGCTGCCGAGGCGGGTGGGACCTCGGTGGGCATGAATATTAAGCTGCCTTTTGAGCAGAAACCGAATCCCTATGCTAATCTTCAAATTGATTATAAGTATTTTTTTATCCGCAAAGTCATGTTTGTCAAATACGCTGTTGCCTATGTGATCATGCCGGGTGGCTATGGAACGATGG
>CAZDYR010000228.1:0-4904 GCA_964509625.1 uncultured Smithella sp.
CGGAAATTCCAGTTTCGGCCCCTTGGCCATGCTTTCCTTAAATCCCTTTTCACAGGCGGGAATATACTGGGTGGGAATAGAGCCGCCGAATATTTGATTTTCAAAAACAAAATCGGCGTCGGTGACGGGCTCCAGATATCCGGCAATACGTCCGTACTGGCCGGAGCCGCCGGTCTGCTTCTTGTGCGTGTAATTAAAGTCGGCACGCTGCGTTATCGTTTCACGATAAGCAACACGCGGATTGCCGGTGGTAACTTCCGCGTTGTACTCTCGTTTCATGCGTTCCACGTAAATATCGAGATGCAGCTCGCCCATGCCCTCAATGATGGTCTCGTTGGTTTCATGATCCACATAGGTCTTGAAGGTCGGATCTTCCTTGGAAAAACGGTTAAGCGCTTTGGACATGGCCATCTGCGACTTGTTGTCTTTCGGCACGATAGCCAATGAGATAACCGGTTTGGGAACATACATGGACGTCATCGTCATGTTGATGCCGGGTGAAACAAACGTGTCCCCGGAAGCGCATTCAATGCCAAACAACGCTCCGATGTAGCCGGCCTTCAAAGCATCCACGTCTTCCATCTGATCAGCGTGCATTCTGACAACGCGTCCGACTTTGACTTTTTTACCGTTTCTCACATTGACAATGGTTGCGCCCTTCTCAATCGTTCCTTCATAAACGCGAATGTAGGTGAGCTGACCATACTGGCCGTCTTCCAGCTTGAAGGCCAGCGCGATGATGGGTTTTTCCGGATCACAGGAAAGCACCACCGGTTCTTCATTTTTGTCCATATCCAGCGCGATATTTTCAACTTCCGAAGGCGTCGGCAGAAGATAAGTCACCCCGTCGAGCAGGGGCTGAACGCCCTTATTCTTATAGGCCGACCCCATGTAGACAGGTGTAATTTCACGTTTCAGGGCGCCTTTGCGTATCGCCGCGTAGAGCATCTCAGGCGCAATTTCCTTTTCTTCCAAAATCGTTTCCGTCAATTCATCGGAAAACAGCGAGGCGGCGTCGATAAGCTCTTCACGTTTGGCTTTTGCTTCCGCCAGTAGGTTTGGGGGTATCTCTTCAATGCGGATGTTCTCACCGCTGTCGCCGTCAAAGTACACGGCTTTCATGGCCACCAGATCCACCACCCCCTGCAGATCCGTTTCCAGGCCGATGGGTATTTGCATGGCGACGGCATTATGCCCCAGTTTGGTGCGAAGCTGTTCAATCACGCGGAAAGGATTCGCCCCGCTGCGGTCACATTTGTTGATAAACGCGATGCAGGGCACCTTGTAGCGCCTCATCTGCTGATCCACCGTAATCGACTGCGACTGCACGCCTCCGACAGAGCACAAAACCAGAATCGCGCCGTCGAGCACTCTGAGCGACCGTTCTACCTCAATGGTGAAATCGACGTGGCCCGGCGTGTCAATGATGTTGATTTCATGACCTTTCCACTCGCAGTAGGTTGCCGCCGACGCGATGGTGATGCCTCTTTCCTTTTCCAGTTCCATGGAATCCATCGTGGCACCCACACCGTCTTTTCCCTTGACGTCATGGATAGCGTGGATTCTTTTCGTGTAAAAGAGAATGCGCTCACTGAGTGTTGTTTTTCCGGAATCGATATGCGCGCTGATCCCGATATTTCTTATTTTCTGATCGTCGAACTTCATTTACTTTCCTCTCACGATATGACTTATTGTGTTTTACTATAAAAAAATCCCTCATTTGGAAGAATCTCTGCCAGATGGGGGATTCACCGAAATCGAGCCTGATTAACAAGAGTCTGGGCTTCTATATTCTTTGAACACTTTTGTCAAGTTAATATTTGAATTCAGATGCTTTTTTTTAATTTCAACCTGTTGAAAAAGCCACCTTTTGCCGATATAATTCAAACAGTATTTCGGCACTAATTTCAGGAAGTTTAGTCATGATGAAAAAAATAAGATGGAATATCATCTGGGGCATTGCAATTACAGCAGTTTTTGCCGGTCTTCTGGCGGGACGCCTGGGATTTTTCAGCGAAGTCCCGTCTCAAACCGCGGTGCCTCCTGAGTTGCTGGCACGTTCTCCTGAAACCTGGATGAATATTTATCAGAACAAAATGAAAATCGGCTCTGTTCACCGCAAATTCCATCAACTGGAAAACGGCAACTTCCAAACGGAAGAAAACATCTCAATGCGAATTACCACGATGGGCATTACCCAGGCGCTTCATCTGACAACCGAGACTCATTTAAAACCCGATATGTCCCTCTCAAGCTTTCGTTTTGAACTCAATTCCAGCCTATTTAGATATACCGCCCAGGGCTTTGCCGGGAAAGACAGTATCATCCTTTTCAGTGGACTTCCGCATGCCCAGACCAAAACCGTTCTCCCGATAAAAGATATCCCGCACATCAGCGGCAATATTTATGATACGGCTTTCCGGGGAGGAATGGCCGTCAATCAAGCCCGCAACTTGAGCGTGTTTGATCCCTCCACCGTGAGCATTAGAAAAATAACCGTCACCCGGGACGCGGATGAAGTGATTCCGATTATGAACAGGCGCGTTCTAACACAAAAATTCTGCACCGATTTTATGGGCGCGAAGCATTGCGCCTGGATCAATAAAGAGGGGGAGGTTTTGAGAGAAACCGGCCTCCTCGGGCTTTCCATGGAGAAAGTCAGCCCCGAAAAAGCCAGAGAAGGCTTTACCGCCGGTTCTGTGGCTGATTTGTCGCAAATCGCGTCCATTCCTTCCAATGTAAAAATTGACAACCCTTCCAGGCTGACGCGGATCGAAATCAAACTTGACGGTATTGAACGTGAAGGGTTGATTCTTCGGGGGGGACGGCAAAGCCTTCAGCAAAACATTCTCACCATCAGCATCGAACAGATTGCCGCCGCCTCTATCCGGGAAGCTCATTTACCCGACGTTATGCAACCGTTTTTAAAACCGTCGCCGCTTGTGCAAAGCGATCACCAGCGGATCATTGCGCAGGCCGATCAAATCGTTTCTACCGGTGATTCGCCCAAAGAAAAAACCCGCAAAATTGTCGAATGGGTTTATAAGAACATCCAGAAAAAACCTGTATTATCCGTCCCGAACGCCCTTGAGGTTCTTCAACACAAAGTGGGCGACTGCAATGAGCATGCGGTTTTAACCGCCGCGCTGCTTCGGGCCCAGGGCATTCCGACACAGATTGAAACCGGACTGGTTTATCTGAACGGCCGGTTTTATTATCACGCCTGGAACACGGCCTACACAGGTCAATGGATTACAGCCGATTCGGTATTCAATCAGATGCCCGCCGACGTGACGCATATTAGGCTGGCACGTGGAGAAGGCAGTGAACAACTCGATTTACTGGGCGTTATGGGCAAAATAAAACTGAAGGTGCTTTCAATAGCTTATGATTGAGCTGACGCATTTGACCAAAGATTTCGGGACAACCGTGGCGGTTGATCGTTTAAGTCTCCATGTACGCCCGGGAGAGATATACGGCTTCATCGGACCTAACGGTGCGGGCAAAACGACGACCATCCGCATGATGGGCGGTATTATCGAACCGACATCCGGCAACATCAGGATCGGAGGCATCGATATGAAAAAAGATCCCGTCGCGGCAAAGCACATCATCGGTTTTGTGCCGGACCGCCCTTTTCTTTATGAAAAGCTCACCGGGATGGAATTTTTAAAATTTATCTCCGATTTGTACCATGTGCCCTCCGCTTTCATGCCCGGCCGCGCCCGCGAGCTTTTAAAGCAGTTTGCCCTTTGGGAATGGGCGGATGAAATCATCGAAGCATACTCCCACGGCATGAAACAAAGGCTGATTATCGCGGCGGCGCTTTTGCATGATCCCAAAGTCCTGGTCGTTGACGAACCCATGGTCGGTCTCGACCCGGCAGCGGTGCGTCTGGTGAAGGACATCCTCAAGGGACTGGCCCTGCAAAATGTGACGATCTTCGTCTCCACACACACGCTCGGCATTGCCGAGGACCTCTGTGACCGGATTGGCGTCATTCACAAGGGAACACTTCTGGCGCAGGGCACCATGGCCGAACTGAACCAGGCCGCAAAAACAGGAGAAGCCCGACTGGAAGAAGTGTTCTTAACCCTGGTTAAGGAAGCGTGAGCTGATGAACGCAACCCTGCAAATTTTGTTGAGACCCCGGCTGATTGCCGCCGCGCGCGGACTCAGCCGGCGCAACTCAGACAATTCCAGGATTCGTATTGTTCTGTTCGGCCTGGTGGGGCTGATCTTCTGGCTGGGCGCTTTTGTTATCTTCTACCGTGTCCTGTCTTACTTTCAAAGCGTGCAGGATTTCGGCAACATCCTCGCCATGAAGCTTTTATCGATGATGATCATCACCTTTTTTACTCTTTTGCTTTTCAGCAGTATCATCAACAGTCTGTCGCACATGTATTTGAGCCGCGATCTACCCTTTCTGCATGCCATGCCGGTTTCCATCCGGGATCTTTTCATGTCCCGCTGGCTGGGCAGCGTCTTTGACTCTTCATGGATGGTGATGGCTTTCAGCATCCCGGTTTTCCTGTCCTACGGCCTGGTGTTCAAAGCCGGCTTTCTTTTTTATGTCATATCATTCGCGGCGGTTGTCTGCCTGTGCCTGATTGCCTGCGCGATATCCAGTCTGGTGGTGCTCTTTGGCGCCGCCGTGCTCCCCGCCGGAAAAATTCGCACCCTTTTTGTCATTCTGGGAGTCGCGCTGGCGATCCTGCTGATTGTCGTCATGAGACTGATCCGTCCTGAACAGCTTGTTAATCCGGATAGTTTTGCCTCCGTCGTCCTTTATCTGAATTCAATGCAGGCGCTCTCGCTTCCCTATCTTCCGACAACCTGGATCACGGACATCATTCGCCATGCCGTAACCGGTGAATGGAAATCCTCACTGTTTAATCTGGCCC
>CAZDYR010000229.1:0-4900 GCA_964509625.1 uncultured Smithella sp.
CACCATGGGCCAGTTCGGACGCAACAGGATGGCCGCCATATGTGCCAGAAAAGCCAGAAAGAAGAGAACAAAAAAGATATTGTGAATCCAAGTTGCCGTGAGGACAATTGCCAGGGACATATCCGGTGCGTAAATATTTTTGTAGGTTTTAACCAGACCGGAAATGATCAGCATGGCCATGATGAAAGCCATCCCCACATAAGCCCAGCGCTGTTCCGGTAAATATTTATGCATCGGCGGCTCCTGGCCAAAACCGAACAGACTTCTGACGACCTGGATGGATTGAGCTACATCGCCTTTTCGCGGAATCAATCCTTTTTCACTGCGAAAACCATGATAAGCCAGATGAAAAATTCCCGCCGCCGTGAAAACAAATGCGGCGGCATAGTGAATGTATAAGGAAGTAATAAAATCAGCCGACCAGCCCAAACCCGGAACGGTGATAATATAATATCGCTTGGCAACAGGGAGTTCAAATATTCCGGTGAGGAGCAGGAGAAGGCCGGAAACCGCGATCGCCCAGTGTTCGATCAGTTCAATTAAATGATGACGGACAACGAGATTTTTTTCAGGGAGGATCTCCTTAGTCATTGTTTTTTCCCTCCTTCCTGACCTGCTCTTTTCGTCGTGAATACCAGCCGAGCACTCCGGCGGCAGCCAGCCCCAGAACCGGGGCGGCCAGGACTCCTTTTCCCAGAGGATCTGTGCCAACCATACGGCGTTTAATGTCTGTTTTCATATCCGGTTGCCCCGGTTTCCTGGTCATGGTGCTGTTGATCAGATCAAAAGACACAGGCGACACATAGAGAGTAGACGTGCCGCCGTTTTCTTTTTTACCGTAAATGTAACCATTAATCTGTCGGGCTCGTGCCTGCGCCCGGGCCTCAATATCTTTTTTAGGACCGATAAACATCGCCTGGCGGGGGCAGGCTTCAATACATCCCGGCAGTTTTCCTTCGGCCAGTCTGTCGTTACAAAGATCGCATTTATACATGACGCCGTTACCCATGAAACCGGGCAGGACATGGAGATAAATGCCGACGCCGGACTGCCGTTGCGGAATTTCCCATGGGCAGACGTCTTTACATTTCGCGCCGCCGAAACACTGATTTGGGTTGATCACAACCGCGCCGTTTTCTTTCTTATGATTGGCGGAAAACGGGCAAATGGTCGCGCAGGCGGGATTGTCGCAATGCATGCAGCGCCGCGGAACAAAGATAGTCTGCTTTCGGCCATCCGTTGTGATTTCCGCCTTATGCACATAGATGAAATTATAAGGGGTGAGCCGCTTGGTTACAGACTGCTTTTTGGACCAGTCTTCGATGGTTTTTCTTGGCCAGGGTTCGGGAATATGATCAACAACTTCAGGGATCTTATCTTTGTTAATGCTCCTGCAGGCACTGACACAGGCCGGCGTTTCCCGATCCACGCATCCGTCGCAAAGGCTTAAATCGATGAGTGTTGATAATTGCTTATCCGATGCAGCCTGCGCCGTTTTCGGCATGCTCAACCCTGTCAGTGCGGCAACACCTGCCGTTACTTTTAAAAAAGATCGACGGCTGATTTTAGACACTTTAGGTGATCCCATAGCATTCTCCCTTACGACATGCCAATAAACCTGGTTAAAGCTTTCTGAAAATCATCAATGCTTTTGTCCGCAATACTTTTATCTTTACCGGCGGAAGCTTCATCGATACACCGCCTCATGTTGGCCTGAATTATAGCTACACCCGTCTTCTTCATGGCGGCGGTTGCCGCGTACAACTGAGTGAGAACGTCAGTACAGGGGGCTTCCTGTTCAACCATCCGTTCCAGGCCGCGGACTTGTCCCTCTATACGTCTCAAACGGTTTAAAACATTTTTTCTATTTTCATCCATATATACCCCTGGGGGTATATTAACATCAAATCATTCATTGTCAAATATTATTTACCGGCATCTGCAGATCTAGCGCCTTGCCCTGTATTTAACTCCAGGTGGCCGTTCTCCCAAAAAGGATATTCAGTATAAAGTGACAATAAATCAAAATGCTTGCATTATCACATGTGCCTCATTAACTATTGATTTCAACCGGCGTGAAAATATTTCAGAAAATCGAATATATGAATAATATCAATGGCTATTGGTAATTGCGGATCAATGATGGCGCTGATATTCCCTCTTGACATATTATGGGCATATGCCTATAATTGATTCAAGGAGCAATGCAGGCATATGCCACGACCTAAGTGTTACCGTCATGTTTGCGGAAAACCGGATAAAAATTATTTCAAGCCCAGGGGAATACCGGCTTCCGATCTGGAGGAAATTGTTTTGAACCTTGATGAATTTGAAGCCATCCGTCTGGCGGATTACGAACAGCTTTATCAGGAAGAGGCGGCTGCCGGGATGAACATTTCCCGCCAGACCTTCGGCAGAATCATCGATGCGGCTCACAAAAAAATAGCCGATGTCCTGATTAACGGGAAAGCGCTGAAAATTGAAGGCGGAGAAGTGACGATCAACGAAACCGGTTCCTGCGGTCATGGCAAAAGCCGCGGCGCCGAATAAACCATTATTAAAGGAGCAAGTTATGAAAATCGCGTTACCATCCTATCAGAATCAGGTTGATGAACATTTCGGGCACTGTGAATATTTTACGGTATTCACGGTTGACGACCAGAACAAAATTCTGGAAAAGGAAATCATCACGCCGCCGCCCGGATGCGGCTGCAAATCCAACATCGCGCAGACGCTGGGCCAAATGGGCGTGAAAGTTATGCTGGCCGGCAACATGGGGCAGGGCGCCGTCAATATTCTGGGGCAAAACGGCATCCAGGTGCTGCGCGGCTGTTCGGGAGACGTGCAGGCCGTGACGGAAAAGTGGCTTGCGGGAAATTTGCGGGATTCGGGGATAGCATGCGCATCCCATGAGCATGGGTGTCATGAGCATTAATTCCGGACGCCAGGAGGGTACATGAAGGCCAGACCGGCTCATAAGTCTTCATCGTTGGATCACGGGGATGATCAAAATATCATCCTGGATTCCATCGCCGACGGCGTATTCACGGTGGATCAGGACTGGCACATTACGTCTTTCAATCGCGCCGCGGAAAAAATAACAGGCGTTGAGCGCGCTGAAGCTGTCGGGCAATTGTGCAAAGACGTTTTGAAAGCGGATACCTGCGAGAGAAGCTGCTGCCTGCGCGCCACCATGAAAAGCGGCGAGCCGATCGTCAATAAAAAAGTTTATATTATTGACGCGCAGGGCCGACGTCTTCCCATCAGCATTTCAACGGCGCTTTTGCATGATGCCAAAGGGAAACTTCTGGGGGCGGTGGAGACCTTCCGCGACATCAGCGTTGAAGAGGATTTACGCAAAGCCATCCGCGCGAAATATTCTTTTGCGGACATCATTTCCAAAAATCACCGGATGCTTCGTCTTTTCGACATCCTGCCGGACATTGCCGAAAGCGCCAGCACGGTGCTGATCGAAGGCGAAAGCGGCACGGGCAAGGAACTGGTTGCCCGGGCCATTCACAACTTAAGCGCCAGAAAACGCCAGCCGTTTGTCGCCGTCAATTGCAGTGCATTGCCGGACACGCTTCTGGAATCAGAACTCTTTGGCTACAAGGCCGGCGCGTTTACCGACGCAAAGAAGGATAAGCCCGGCCGTTTTCAACTGGCCGAAAACGGCACACTGTTTCTCGATGAAATCGGAGACATCACGCCTGCCATGCAGGTGAAACTGCTGCGCGTCGTGCAGGAAAAAACGTACGAGCCGCTGGGCGGTGCAAAAAGCATCGACCACAACGTGCGCCTGATTGCGGCCACCAACAAAAACCTGGAAGACCTCGTCCGTCAGGGCCGTTTCCGCGAAGATCTTTACTACCGAATCAATGTTTTTAAAGTCAGCCTGCCGCCTCTGAGGGAGCGTATGGAAGATATTCCCCTGCTTGCGGAGCACTTCATCACTCGCTTTAACACCCTGCAAAAAAAAGACATCACGGGCTTAAGCGACGAAACGATGACGGTATTGATGTCGCATACCTATCCGGGCAATATTCGCGAACTGGCCAACATGATTGAGCGGGCTTTCATTTTGTGCAAAGGCGGCCTCATCGAAAAGAAGCATCTGCCGGAATCGCTTTTCATAAGCTCCGCTGGCCATGCGGAAACCAAATCAACATCACTGAAGGATATGGAATCCACCTATCTGCTCAACATCCTCAAACAGAACAACTGGAACCGTCTGCAGACCGCCAGTCAACTGGGTATGCACAAAAGCACACTGTATCGTAAGATCAAATCCCTAGGCTTGGCCCTTCAGATACGCAGGTAGATTATGGATATTAATCGTCTGGTTAATGAATTAAAGGTATGTGAAGGCGATATTTTCCGGGATTGGCTGCGCCAGATGCACAAGGCGGGATACGACAATCCGCGAATCACCAGCCCCGAAGATTTTCACAAGAAATTCTGCGGCGTCCTGTCCGCTCTGGAAGCCTGCGGTCGGGAGGCGCGGCTTCCGCTGTTTGACGGCAACGCGGACAGCCGTCCGTTTCTTGTGCGGGATCTGGTGGAAGACGCCCGCCTGGGACAGGAGCGCGGCCTGGACCTGGATTTTTTTCTGGGCGATTTCAAAGCCTTGATCTCATGCATCGAAGACAGAATTTCCTTTCTCCCTTTGCCTCAGGAACAAACAACCTCTTTATTGCTGAAGCTGCGCAGAATCGCGGATCTCACGGAGATGGCCGTTATTTCCGGCCTGAAAAAATCCGGCGCGGCCGGAGGAACGTTAAATAAACGTTTTTCAGATCAAGTGACGTCGGATAAAATTCTTGGCGCCATTTTCATGTCGGTCGGCGAAGGCATCTTGCTTGTGGACGAAGACTGTGAAATCGTTAAGGCCAATCAGCAC
>CAZDYR010000230.1:0-2568 GCA_964509625.1 uncultured Smithella sp.
TCCACGACGTCTTGGCACTTTTTTTGTCCACGATGTCCTGGCACTTAACAACTATCCACTATAAACTATTCACCAATTTCTTTTGAAGCTGATCCAGAAAACCGTGCTGACCCGGCAGCAGCTTTTCCCGCGCCTCGGCAATTGTAAACCAGCCGCCCCTGTCCACTTCCGGAAATTCCTGCTGCCTTCCCGAACGGGGCGGCCATTCCATGGAGAACATATTGCTCTTCACGGATGCCGCATCCACATTGCCCTCGAGGGCCCACGCATACACCACTTTTCCGCTGGGCTGTTTCAGGGGTGTTAATTCCATAAACCTGCCGGCTATCTCAAAACCGGTTTCCTCATAGAACTCGCGCCTGGCCGCCTCCAAAAGTTCTTCACCGGATTCAAACTCCCCCTTGGGAACAGACCAGGCCCCCTCATCCTTTTTTGCCCAATAAGGCCCGCCGGGATGAACCAGAAAAACTTCCAAACCTCTATCCATTATTCGATAAAGCAGAATTCCCGCGCTTGTTTTTCCGGTTTTACCACCCATCACCCTTAACCCTGAACCTCAAACCCTTAACACTGAACTTAATTTATTTCCTTTAGCCTATAGCCTTTTGCCTATAGCCTTTTATCCTATTCGCCATTTACAGACATTGCTTGTTTTTCAACGCGTGAACAACCAGAAATGTGTTCCATTCCCGGTCCTGCTGGCCCCACGAGCCGTCTTTTTTTTGTGAAACGGACAAAAGAGGATGAACCTTGAGCCACTGACTGTTCGCCGATTCGGAGTTCAGATGACCCAAGGCGTTCACGGTCAGAAAAAAAGGTATTGGCGATGGCCAGAGACCTGACGACTTTTGGTTTTCGCCCAGATCATCAACCAGTTTCAAGGCGGCAGGATCACTGGCGTACACGGGATGAACAATCAATGCCCGAAGAACATTGCTTCTGTCCGTCCATACATCGGAATTGTCCGCATGGTCATTAAGCCACCGGGTGAGCAATTTATAACGATCCACGACGAGTCCGTCGTTTTCCAGTTGGAAAACTGAAGCAAGAAAAAGCGTCGCGCAAAGCAGGGTTAATGTATCCTGTGCCTTGATGAAAGGCAATTCCCGAAAAGCATCGGATGGCAAATCTTCATCAAGCCCTTCCGAAAGGTTATAATTTGATGTTTCCTTGATCAGCCATCCCAAGGCTTTATTTATTTCTTCCGTCCTGTCCCGAACCGTCAGATGCAGACCAAACAGACGCCTGACGGTCTCAAGGGGTGACTGAAGCCATGATCCGTCGGCGGATTGTCCCGCCAGCAGAGACGTGACGGTTTCATGAAAGTCATTTTGCCAGGCGGACGTTTGGGCTTCATCAAGCCACTTCCTGCGCGCGTAAAGCCCGGCCGGTGATTTACTTGCTTTGAATATTTGTAAAGGATTAAAGCGCATATTTGCCATTCCGACACATATCTTTCCCGTGCTCTTTATTTCACACTATTCCTAATCCTCTTTAAGGACATTCTTTGTTTCAGAATCTCCAATATTTGCTTTAAATAAAAGAGCATCTGTCCCGATTCTTATATATAGTTGTCAAGATTAAAGATCAAATTATCCCTTCATCCGCAAAGCTGAAATAGTTGCCGTCGCCGATGATGATGTGATCCAGAACTTTGATGTTCATAAGTTTGCCCGCGGCCGTAAGCTCCCCGGTGAACTTTTTGTCTTCCGGACTGGGCGCGATATTGGCGCTGGGATGATTGTGCACGCAGATGATTGCCGCGGCAAATTTTTGCAGGGCAACGTGGATGATTTCCCGGACGATGGGCATGGCCTGGTTGACTGTGCCGGTGGCGGAGTCGCTGATATCGATAATCCGGTTGCTGCTGTTGAGGTAAACAACCTTGAACACTTCGGTTTTGAGGTCACGCATCTGCGGCATTAGGATATCGACTATTTGTTTTGCTGACGAAATTTTTTCCTGTGCCGGACGGATTTCGTCTTCACGAAACCGCCGTCCGATTTCCAGAGCCGCTTTGATTTGCGCTATCTTGGCCGGGCCCAGGCCTTTGAATTCTTTCCACTCGCGCATATCGGTGTGGCTCATGTTGCGGAAGGTGCCGAACTTATCGATAATCTGGCGAGCCAGATCAATAGCGCTATTGCCTTCTACACCCGTGCGCAGCAAAATAGCCAGGAGCTCCGAGTTGCTAAGCGTCCCCGCACCTTTTTTGAGAAGCTTTTCTCTGGGGCGGTCGTCCTGCGGCCAGGATTTAATCCCCGCTCCTGTTTTTTTCACATCTGATTTTGCCGATCCCATGAAAATTTTTTCCTTTCCCACTGCCATCTGAAACGTCGGGAGACTCTTCCTTCACTAAAAAAATGGCCTGGACAGATGATTATCCGCCTGCCATATTTTTATTGGGGTCTGCCTTTTGCGGCATTACGCCGGCTCCCGGGTAAATTGGGATGATGAAAAGGTAAGCGTGATTTTACAACTTATCGAAAAGATTGCAAGCAGGGATTGGCCTGCCTTCCCCGAAAGAGAAAATGACATATTGTCAAGTTTTTGCAATTATGACATAGG
>CAZDYR010000230.1:2668-4890 GCA_964509625.1 uncultured Smithella sp.
CCTTCCCCGAAAGAGAAAATGACATATTGTCAAGTTTTTGCAATTATGACATAGGAAAAAGGCACAAGGTTCAAGGCAAAAGGAACAAGGATAAAGGATAAAAATTAAAAACGTTCCACCCCGTGTGCCCCCGCCGCGAGTGCCCTTTAGGGTAGCGGGGGACAAAAGAAAGGATGAAGGAGGGAACTTGGCAGTTAAAAAAAATGAATCGGCACGAAGGCTGTTGTTGTGCATCAACGCGATTTTGCAGAAAAAAGCAAAAAAAATTATTGCCCTGAATGTCAAAGAAATCTCATCGTTTACGGACTATATGATAATCTGCTCGGGCGCGACCGACCGGCAGGTGCAGGCGGTGTCCTCCGCAATTCAGGAATATCTGAAGAAGGAAGGCATCCGGCCGCTGGGTGTGGAGGGAGAGACCAACGCTGAATGGATTTTGCTGGACTATGATGATGTGGTCATTTCCGTGTTTCAGGAGTCGGCCCGTTCCTTTTACGGGCTGGAAGACCTCTGGGACGCGCCGCGCATGGAAATTGACGACAATGCGACGGAAATTAAAAAATTAAACAAGGATATGGTTTGATTGTCAGGGATTTCTTTTCTGAAATATCCGATGCGCTTTTTCCGCCTCTTTGCATCGCCTGCTCGGATGTCCTTTCGACCCGGCAGGAAAAAGTGTTCTGCGGACCATGCAGCCAAAACATTCACTACCTCACTCAAAACCACTGCCCCGTGTGCGGCGTCATCTTTCCCGACTCACCCGCCTCCGACCACCTCTGCGGCCACTGCCTGGAGGAGCATCCTTATTTTGATATTGCCCGCGCGGCTCTGGCCTACGACGGCATTATCCATGACGCGATCCACCAATTCAAATACGGACGCAATCTTACCGTGGGATCCGCGCTGGCCGGCCTGCTGGCCGATTTCAGTTTTCCCGATTTCGACTTCGGCTCATTCGATGTGATTCTGCCGGTTCCGCTGCACGTCCGGCGTTTGCGTCAGCGGGGCTTCAACCAGGCACTGATTTTAGCCCGCTTGCTGGGTAAAAAACACGGGCTTGACGTTGATTTTTCCCTGCTGAAAAGGAACAAATTGACTTTAACGCAAACAGGCCTGGACAAAAAAGAGCGGGAAAAGAACATCAAGGGCGCTTTTTCGGTTGTTCACCCCGAACGGCTCAAAGCAAAAAACGTCATTTTAGTTGACGATGTCTACACAACAGGCGCAACCAGTAATGAATGCGCCAAAATTTTGAAAAAAGCGGGCGCGGCTCAAGTTGGGGTGATCACGCTGGCCCGCGTGCTGTAAAATTCTTTTAAAACGGTTCTCTATATCGCGTTAAGGAGTGATTATGGAAAAAATTCTGGACCGGACCACGCTGAAAGAAAAAATTGACGCTCTGCGGCAGAAAGGGAAAAAGATCGCCTTCACCAACGGCTGTTTTGACATTCTGCATGTAGGCCATGTCCGCTATTTAAAGGAGGCGCGAAAAACGGCCGATATCCTCATACTGGCATTAAACAGCGATTCTTCCGTTCGGGCGATCAAGGGCGAAAAAAGGCCGCTTGTGCCGGAGATGGAGCGGGCCGAAGTGCTCGCCGCGCTGGAATGCATTGATTTTGTAACGGTATTTCCGGAACTGACCCCTCTGGAGTTGATCTGCCACCTTAAACCGGATGTTTTGATTAAAGGCGGTGACTGGCCGGAAGATCAGGTTGTCGGACGAAATGAAATTAAACAGTGGGGCGGGCATGTCACGCTTGTCCCGGAGGTTGCCGGAAAATCCACCACCAACATCGTGGATAAAATTATTTCCGTCTACTGCTCCGGAGGATAACAGCTAAAGAATCACTCGTTTCATGATCGGAACTACCCATTTTTTAAAGGGTTTTCAGCATGAATTTTTTACTTTACAAACATAGTGCCTTTAGGTAAAAGGACAGACCTCACTATCATATTGTAAGGAGTAGCAACATTGGAAAAACAAACGACCTTGAAGCCGGAAAAACTGGAAGCATTCCGCAAACTGCTCACTCAGAAAATCAACGAACTGCTGAGTGAGGCGGGAAAAACCGTTTCGGAAATGACGAGCGGCAAGGAAAATTTTCCCGATCCCAACGACCGCGCGTCTTTGGAATCCGACCGCAATTTCGAGCTCAGGATCCGTGACCGGGAACGCAAACTCATTGTTAAAATGCAGGAAGCCATCAAAAGAATCGACG
>CAZDYR010000231.1:0-4880 GCA_964509625.1 uncultured Smithella sp.
GGCCTGAACCTTATTATTCCTTTAAGTTATAATTCTAATTGCTATATTCATATTATGAATTTGCTTATCGCCGCCGGTGTTGCTAAAAGTGTGCAACTTTTTGATAAAGGGAGGTTTTTGATGAAAAACATTTTTTCAACCCGCACAGGTATTATTATCGTCGGAGCGGTCATCGGCATCGGCGCTGCGCTGCTCCAGTATTTCGGCAATCCGCCTAACATGGGAATTTGCGTGGCTTGCTTTGAGCGGGATATTGCCGGCGCGCTGGGATTGCACCGGGCCGACGTTGTTCAGTATCTTCGCCCCGAAATCATGGGATTTGTTCTGGGTGCTTTTGCCGCGGCCCTCATTGCCGGAGAATACCGACCCCGTGGGGGTTCGGCGCCCCTCATCCGCTTTTTTCTGGGGGTTTTCGCCATGTTTGGCGCTCTGGTTTTTCTGGGTTGTCCCTGGCGCACGCTTTTAAGGCTGGCCGGCGGTGACGGCAACGCGATTTTGGGACTGTTGGGGCTGATAGCAGGCATTTTTATCGGCGTGCAATTCCTGAAACACGGCTATAATCTTGGACGTTCTTACACGCAAAGAAAAGCCTCCGGCTGGATTTTTCCGGCGCTGATGGTTGGCCTCTTTCTTTTCCTGGTGCTCCAACCGGCTTTCACCCCGGGCGGACCGATATTCTTCAGTTTAAAAGGACCCGGTTCCCAACATGCTCCCCTCCTCATCAGCCTGATTGCCGGCCTGGTCATTGGTGCTCTGGCCCAGCGCAGCCGCTTCTGCACCATGGGCGCGTTTCGGGATGTCATTTTAATCCGGGATTTTCATTTGATCAGTGGTGTGGCCGCTCTGCTTGTTTTTGCCTTTGTGATGAACTTGATCCTTGGCCAATTCAAACCGGGCTTTGAAGGACAGCCCATCGCCCATACCGATCATGTCTGGAATTTTCTAGGGATGACACTTTCCGGTTTGGCGTTTGTTCTGGCGGGCGGCTGTCCGGGGCGGCAACTGTTTTTATCCGGAGAGGGCGACATGGACGCGGCGATTTTCGCGACAGGGATGATCGTTGGCGCGGGCTTCGCTCATAATTTCGCCATAGCCAGCTCTCCAAAGGGCGCGGCTGCTTTCGGCCCGGCCGCCGTTGTCATCGGATTAATCTTTTGCCTGATTATCGGTTTCACGCAAAGAGATAAGATAACCGCTTGATTATTGAGAATGGAGAATGATAATGACTACAAAACGTATTGATGCCAGAGGATTATCCTGTCCGCAGCCGGTAGTATTGGTTGACAAGGCTATTGCAGGCGGCAATACCGACCTGGAAATTTTAGTGGATAATGAAGTTGCCCGTGAGAATGTCTCACGCCTTACCCTCAAGCGCGGTCTTAAAACGGATGCGCAACAGGAAGGCACAGACATAGTGATTCGCACGACCAAAACGTGAAAAAAAAATATTAATGGAAACACTTTATCTGGACAACGCCGCAACGTCGTTTCCCAAACCGGAAACGATGCTTGCGGCGATGATCAATTATCAGCAAAACATCGGCGCCTCTCCCGGACGCTCCGGCCACGGGCTTTCTATTGACGCGGGCCGGTCTGTTTTTGAAACGAGGGAAGCACTGGCCCGTCTCTTCCATATAACAGATCCTCTGCGCATTGCTTTTACAAAAAACGTAACCGAAGCTCTTAATATTGCTTTATCCGGTCTGCTTAAAAAAGGCGACCATGTCGTCACAACCAGCATGGAACATAATTCCGTCATGCGGCCGCTGCGCTTCCTCCAGTCGCAAGACGTTGAGTTGTCAGTGGTACCCTGCTCGCCTAAGGGCGAACTTGATCCCGCTGATCTTCAAAAAGCGTTGAGAATAAACACTAAAATGGTTGTGCTGACACACGCTTCCAATGTCACAGGAACGATCATGCCCATTGAAGAAATCGGCAGGATGATTCGAGACCGGGAAGATATTCTGCTATGTGTAGATGCGGCCCAGACCGCAGGCGCGTTGCCCCTCGATGTAACAAAAATGTCAATTGACCTTCTTGCCTTTACCGGTCACAAATCTCTTTATGGACCGCAGGGTACAGGAGGGCTCTATATTCGCACAGGCCTCGACAAAAAAATTGCGCCTCTGATGAGAGGGGGAACGGGCAGCCGCTCGGAATTTGAAGAACAGCCGGATTTCATGCCGGACAAGTTTGAAAGCGGCACACCTAACGCTATTGGCCTTGCCGGTCTCGGCGCGGGAGCCACTTTCATTCTGGAGCAGACAGTAGAAGCAATCAGAGCGAAAGAAGAACGTTTAACTTCCCGCTTTTTTGATCAATTGCTGGCATTAAAAGATTGTGTCACCCTCTATGGTCCCCTGGATGCGGTCAAACAAACCGCTGTGGTTTCCTTTAACGTGAAGAACATCACCCCATCGGATGCCGCTCTCTATTTTGAAGAAAAATGGGGAATCCTGTGCCGGCCGGGTCTGCATTGCGCGCCTGCTGCCCACAAGACAATCGGAACGTTTTCGCAGGGTACGGTGCGCTTCAGTTTCGGATTTTTCAATAGCGAAAAGGATGTTGACACGGCAGTCCAAGCCGTGACAGAGTTGGCGCAAAAAGGAAACACGTTTTAGTCATGACGCAAAAAGAATCCATGAGTGTTGTCCTTTTTGAATCCATCAGCCACGCGCTCCGGGCGGAAAAAATAATCAAAGCAGCGCAAATCTCCTGTAAATTGATTCCCGTGCCGCGTCATCTGAGCTCTGATTGCGGCGTCTGCCTGCGCTTCAGCACAGATGCAACGGATCAGATCACCAAGATCCTGAAGGACAAACTGGATTATTTTGAAATCAAGCCTCTTTGACTCAATTAAAACCGTTAATCCGCCGCGCCATCAAATGTGAACCGTAAGGTAAGATCAAACATATAAAAAAACAGCACCGCCGGGATTCCTTTCTATATACAGAGGCCCGGCGATGCCGTGATTCAAGGTTCTATCGGAGCCGTTTCGTCCTTCGCCCATTCTTCCATTGAACCGTCATAGTTTTTAACATTTTTGTAGCCTAACACTTCGCTTAAGATAAACCACCAGGCACTGGCTACCCGGCCGGAGTCGCAATACACAATGATTTCTTTGTTCAGATCGTTTCCGACAACACCGGTGGCCATATTCTTCAGCGCGGCTGCATCTTTATAAGTCCAGCAGCACTGCTCCATATGTTCGCCGGGCGGATATTTATCAAATACCTGAACGGTCGGCAGATTGACTGCCCCCTTAATTCTTCCCGCTTTAGCCACAAAAGGAAGTTTCTGCTGACCGCTGAAGAAAGCCACCTCACGTACATCAACAATGATTGACTTGCCGATCTGACTTTTCACATAGTCCTTTTTGGCCACAACATCTTTATTGAACTTGCCCTGATAAGGTTTGGCTTTCGGTTTTACAACTTCCGTGGACAGTTCTCTTTTTTCGCGGATGGCCCATTTTTCAATGCCGCCGCTCAAAACAGATATTTTCTGAACACCGGCGTATTTCAATGTCCAGGCCACGCGGGTGACATTGACCCGGTCAGCCCCTGTGGCCGTGGTGCTGTAGACAACGACCCTGGAATCCGGCTGAATGCGGTTTGCGGAAAGCAGATCCGTCAGATCATCATCTTCCGGAATTTCATTTTGCATGGCGCTTTTTCCCGGTGCCCAGTTGCCGTAAAAAATACCGATGGCACCGGGGATGTGGCCGGCTTTATAATCTTCAACCTTGCGGATATCAATCACAATAGCATTATGATCTTTCAAACTTTTTGCCAGATCATCGGTTGAAATAATTGGACTGAGCCCCTGGGCCCAAATTGCCGCCGGCAAAAAAATCAACAACACCCACAACGCTTTTACTAATTTTAATCGTCTCATCTTTTCCCCTCCTGTTTCTTAATGGGTTTAGGTTCAACAATTAAGTCTTCATTCGCTTTGGAGCCATTCTTAATGAGCATCTCTTTTGTTAGAAAGTTCTTGCGGTCCACGTGACAGGTGTCGCAATTTCGCGTTCGGTCCGTTCGTTTGCGGATATTGTGCGCGGGCGTGTCCCAGTAATTGGGAAGCGCGTCAAAGTTTTCCATTTTGATGCCGGCTGGAACAAAAGTGTCCCGCACCGTCGGAATCAGACGCAATGTCGTCAGCGTTTTTTTATCCCTGGGATTGCGCCCCAGAATCATGCCGGGACTGGACGCGGAATGGCCGCCATGACAGGTATTGCAGTTGCGGTAAGCCGCCCCGGAATGACAGCCGAAACAGGTCACTTTGTCCGCATGGGTCTGATGCGACACTTTAGCGGCCGGATTCGACTCGCTGCCCGGCTTGTGGCAGTTTACGCAAGCCGGCCGCTGCTTCACCTCGCCCTTGGTCATATAAGCTGTGCCGTCTCCATGAAATTCTTCCTTCTTGTGGCAGTCCATGCACAGCATGCCTTTCTGATAATGGACATCGGGAGCGCCGCCGTATTCCCCGACGTATTCGGGATAGACGCGGCCGCCATGGCAAAACGCGCAGGTCTTGCCTTCATCTTTTTTCACAAACTTATGCTTCGCGACAAGCCCTATGCTGATGCCGCCCACCGGCGCGCCTTTCACGTGGCAATCGCCGCAGGACGCGTGACAGCTCCGGCATGATTTCTCAAAAACCTTTTCGTCAAATGTTTTTAATTCTGCTTCGGAGAATCGGGGCATAACACCGGTCCGCTGCCCCGCCGTCGTGTAGTGTAATGATTTGGCATAATTACCGGAAATCTTCTTGTGGCAGACGCCGCAGGAGCTGAGATTATCCGAAGGTTTTTTCAACAAACCCTTGTGGGCTTTTTCTTTTTGCATTTCCCGGGGACTGCCGGAATGGCATAGGAT
>CAZDYR010000232.1:0-4877 GCA_964509625.1 uncultured Smithella sp.
CTCGAAGACGTGCTGCACATTTTACAGGCGGAAAAGCCCGACGGCGTGATCGTCCAGTTCGGCGGCCAGACGCCGCTCAATTTGGCCCGCGGCCTCGAAGCGGCGGGCATGCCCATCATCGGTACGTCGCCCACCGCCATCGACCGCGCGGAAAACCGCGACCGGTTCCAGGAGATCGTCACCAAACTCAACCTCAACCAGCCCGACAACGACACGGCCATGGATGTGGAAAAAGCCTTGGCCGCCGCCGCCCGCATCGGCTATCCGGTTCTGGTGCGCCCCTCGTATGTGCTGGGCGGACGCTCCATGGAAATCGTCTATGACCCGGAAACGCTCAGGACCTTCATGGCCAAGGCGCTTCTGGTGTCGCCGGGGCATCCGATTCTGATCGACAAGTTTCTCGAAGACGCGGTCGAAGTCGATGTCGACGCGATTTCCGACGGCAAAACTACCGTTGTGGCCGGGATCATGGAGCATATCGAAGAGGCCGGCATCCATTCCGGCGATTCCGCCTGCATCCTGCCGCCCATCACCATTTCCCCCGCGCTGCTTACGCTTATTGAAGAGCAAACCAAGATGCTCGCCTTCGAGCTGGGCGTGGTGGGCCTCATGAATATTCAGTACGCGATTAAAGACGGCACGCTCTATGTGCTGGAAGTCAACCCCCGCGCGTCGCGCACCGCGCCGTTTGTGAGCAAGGCCATCGGCGTGCCGCTGGCGAAGCTTGCCACCAAGGTCATGCTGGGCAAGACCCTGCAGGAACTTGGTTTTACGAAGCGCATCGTTCCGAAGCACGTCTCCGTGAAGGAAGCGGTGTTTCCGTTCAATCGTTTCCCCGGCGTCGATATCATCCTCGGGCCGGAGATGAAATCCACCGGCGAGGTCATGGGCATCGATCACTCCTTCGGACTGGCCTTTGCCAAATCGCAGATGGCCACCGGATTTAAAATGCCGACAACCGGGTCCGTCTTCATCAGCGTTCACGACCGCCACAAGGCGGGCATCGTCGATGTGGCGAAGCTTTTGTCCGGCCTCGGGTTCAAAATTCTGGCGACGGCGGGCACCGCCCGGTATCTTAAAGACCTGGGCATTGACGCGACCGTCGTCAACAAGGTCAGCGAAGGACGGCCGCATGTGGTGGACCTGATCAAAAACGGCGAAATCTCCATGGTCATCAACACCAGCGTCGGGCGCAAATCCACGCAGGATGCGTATCTGATCCGACACGGCGCGCTGGCGTATAATATTATTTACACGACCACACTGGCCGGAGCGCGTGCTTTGGGCGAGGCGGCCAAAGCGTTGATTGAAGAAGACTGGGGGGTGTGCCCCCTGCAGGAGTATTATAAGAAATGACACCCATTCTAAATCAGAGCGCTATCTTTGTTGGCATCGCTGTCGGCGTCCTCGACGTATGTTCATATACGCCTCCGGCGCCTCCTCCTTGCCGCCTCGATATCATCTCCGATTTAGAATGGGTGTAAAACATGATTTCCCATTTGAGAGAGAAAATGACACTCATCGAAGATCATTCCGACGATACCGGCCGCCCCCGCGAGGAGTGCGGCGTGTTTGCCATCTACGGCCATGAAGACGCGGCGCGTATCACCTACTTCGGCCTGTTCGCCCTGCAGCATCGCGGCCAGGAATCCGCGGGCATCGTCGCCTCCGACGGCTGCAACGTCTCCGAACATAAAGGAATGGGGCTCGCCTCCGGTGTATTCAAGGAATCCATCTTACAGAAGCTTCCCGGATCATTAGCCATCGGCCATGTACGCTACTCCACCACCGGCTCATCCACGATATCCAACGCCCAGCCTTTTTTGGTTCACGTGGGCGAGGAATATTACGCTCTGGGACATAACGGCAACATCGTCAACGCCCAGTCTCTGAGAACGGAGCTGGAAGGGCGGGGGTCCATTTTCCAGTCGACCATGGACAGCGAAGTTGTTATTCATCTGATGGCGCCGCATTTGAAGCGCGGATTGGAGAAAGCGCTTCCCATCGCGCTCCAGCAGGTGGAAGGCGCCTACAGTCTGGTGATGCTCACGCGCGACAAAATCATCGCCGCCCGCGATCCGCGTGGTTTCCGACCACTCGCTTTAGGCAAACTTAACGGCGGTTGGGTTGTCGCGTCTGAAACCTGCGCTTTTGATCTGGTGGGCGCCGAATACATCCGCGATGTCGAGCCGGGAGAAATTCTGATCATTGACGCCTCGGGCTGCAAAAGCATCAAGCCTTTCCCCGTCATGAAGCACTGCCATTGCATCTTTGAACTGATTTACTTTGCCCGTCCCGACAGCCAGATTTTCGGACAGAATGTCTATCTGTGCCGCAAGCGGCTGGGCCATGAGCTGGCCAGAGAATACCGGCCGGATGTGGATCTGGTTATGCCCTTTCCTGATTCCGGAACCTATGCCGCGGTCGGGTATGCGGAAGAAAGCGGCATTCCCTTTGAGATGGGCATGATCCGCAATCACTACGTGGGCCGCACCTTTATTCAGCCGACGCAGCCCATGCGCGACTTTGCCGTCCGTGTTAAGCTTAATCCGGTCAAACCGCTCCTGGCGGGCAAGAAAGTCCTGATCGTCGAGGATTCCATTGTCCGCGGCACGACGAGCCGCAATCGGGTAAAACATCTTCAGGGGATCGGCATCAGGGAGCTCCACATGGTCATCAGCTGCCCGCCGACGATGTTTCCCTGTCCTTACGGAATTGACTTTTCCTCCAAAGGCGAGCTGATCGCCACCAAGAAGGAAAATGAAAAAGCCATTGCCGAATTCATCGGTTTGGATTCACTGCATTACCTGACGGTGGACGGCATGGTCCGCGCCACCGGCCTGTCCAGAGAATGCTTTTGTCTGGCCTGCTACACCGGCGACTACCCCATCGCCCCGCCGGAAAAAATTGACAAGTTCTGTATGGAAATAAAATAAGCGGACCGCGGACTGTTATGGCGCAATCAGCCCTTCGCGGCAGGCTCCGGAGAATAAATGCTCATCGGGCTTAAGCGGGATCAAAAGGAATCGTAATTTTATAGACACCGCCGGACAACACGGTCTGCACCGGATAGATAGCCTTTTCATAAACTTTCAGCATGGCCCGGTTGTTTTCCAGAACGTCAGCCTTGAGTCCGGCAATGCCTTCCTCCCGGGCCGCGCGTATTAAGAGATTGAAAAGATAGGTTGAAATGCCCATCCCCTGATAGTGTTCATCCACAATGAACGCGGTATCGGCAAAGAGTTCTCCTTTCGACCGGACATAGCGGGCCTCACCGATGATTTTTTCGACACCGGATTCGTCAACGATGGCTACAATCGACATGGTATAGCGGTAATCCACATTGACATACTCCTGCATCTTTTTATGGGGCATGGTTTTGATCGGGCTGAAATAACGATAATAAACCGCCTGATCGGAAAACCGGTAAAAGAGCCTTCTCATTTCTTCTTCATCGGACGGCTTGATCGCCCGGAAACGGACGGTCAGATGATCTTTGAATTTATGCGAACAGGCGATTTTTTCCGGATAGAGATGGCCGGAATCGGCAAAATATATTTGATCGGCATAAATCATCTTTTCCTCTTTAGCCTGACGGACCAGTTCAGCGCGGTCGTCGGGATGCGCTATCTCAATGAGTGCCTGCGCGCGTTCACGCAGGGTCTTGCCCATCAGATAAGCCACGCCATATTCGGTCACGATCATATCCATGGACTCGCGGTTGGTAAACTGGAAGGGATATTTGTCCAGCGATATTTTAATGTTGGGCTGTCCTTTGCGGTTGCGGCTGGGCAGGGCGAAAATCGTCCGGCCGTTTTTGGCCAGCCCCGCTCCCGCGAAGAGCTCCTGAACATTACCCGGTCCGGCGGTGACATTTCCCTTGCCGGTATGCAGGGCAACATCTCCGGTCAAATCAACTTTTCGCGCCGGAAAGATGGAAACCATATTATCGTTGAGCGCGATGGTTCGGGGATCCATGACGATATCCTGCGGCTGGAATTCCACCAGAGGGTTCAAATCCAGCCATTGCATCAATTCCTTGGTGCCGATCACATAGGAAGCACAGGACTTGCCCCGGAAGACGCCTTTATAGCGATTGGTCACCGCGCCGCTTTTAACCAGCTCCATCAGCGCGTCCGTGAAGAATGGCGAATGAACCCCCAGGTTCTTCTTGGTTGCCAGCGTTTTGGCCAGAGCTTCATAAAGCGGACCGAGGCCGTAGGAAATGCAGCTGCCGTCGTGGATAACCGAAGCGACATTTGCGGCGATTTTCAGATAAACGTCCTGCAACGGCCAGCGATTGACATAGTAAGGCGGTTCCGTTGCCTCGACCAGGTAGTGGAAATCATCCATATTCACCAGCGTGTCGCCCATCGTCCGCGGGATCTGGGAATTAATTTCACCGACGACAATCTTGGCCATCTCCATGGCCTGCCGCTCGACAGACGCGCCCACCAGGTAAGCATACCCGTTGTCATCAGGCGGCGTCACCTGGATAAAAGCCACGTCAATGTTAATCGCGCCGGTTTTAAAGAGCCAGGGAACCCGTGAAAAACGGCTGGGAATCAGGTCAACCCGCCCCTGGCTGATGGCCTCGGAGGCAATCCATCCCGAAAAAAATGTTTTGAGCCGGAATTTCCGCGCATAACGCTCATCAATCGCGACCAGGTCGCCAAGACTCACCAGCTGAATCAGCTCCAGATCCTGCAGATTAAACTGGTCGGATTCCATCAGGTGCTTGACCAGCGTGCGGGGTTCAGCCATTCCCGTCCCCAGAAAAATACTCATGCCGGGATCAATTTTTTCCAATACGTCTTTGGGTGTTACTATTTTCTGTTTCCACATAATCGTTTGCCCATCAATGGGGTGTGCTTTTT
>CAZDYR010000233.1:0-4875 GCA_964509625.1 uncultured Smithella sp.
CAATGAAACGGATATTCTGGAATACTTAAGCGACGACGATCATATCTCGGTGATTGTCATGTACATGGAAGACGTCCGCAGCGGCAAGCGTTTTGTCAACGTTGCCAAGCGGGCGTCTGTGCGCAAACCCGTCATTGTCCTGAAATCCGGGCGGACGGAAGCCGGCAAGAAAGCCGTTTCCTCGCACACGGCGTCTCTGGCCGGAAATGACGAGGTCAACAGCGCGGCGTTTAAACAAAGCGGCGTGATCCGGGCAAGGGACAACGAGCATCTTTTCGCGCTGACGCGCGCCTTTTCCAAACAGCCCGTTCCGAGAGGCAACGGCGTTTTAGTGATCACGTATACCGGATCGCTGGGCGTCGCGGCAACCGATATGCTGTATCTCTCGGATATGCGGCTGGCCTCGCTTGAACCGCATTTCAGCCAGCGACTGAAAAACGCGTTGCCGGATTATGCCAGTGTCGGCAATCCCATTGACTGCTCCTTTTCCATGACGCCCGAACAGGTCAAACATCTGATCGAGATCGGCGTGGAAAGCAATGATGTCAGCAGCTTTATCGTTGTGATCCAGGGCGAAATTCTCGGTTCATTTGTCGACGTGATGAAAAACATTGACTATAAGGGAAAGCCGGTCGTCTGCGTTGTGGCCTGCAAGGAATTCATGATCCAGGACGTGGTCAAGATGGAGCAGGCGGGATTTCCCGTTTATTCGACCGCCGAAATGGCGGCGGAAGTCCTGGGGCAGATGTATCACTACGGCGTCCGGCGGCAGAGCGCGATGACAGATTCCATCGCCCGCCATCTGACCAGAGACACGCTGTCGGTGGATAATAAACCTGTGCGCCTCAGGCTGATCAACCCCAAAGACATTGACCTGTGGACAAATTTCGTCAACAGCTGCTCCGAAAAATCGCTGTGGCTGAGATTTCTGTCCCCGTTTTCCGCGACACCGGAGAGGGCGCAGCGCTTCTGCAATCTCAACCCGGAAGATGAAATCGCCGTTGTCGCGGAAATGAAAGAGGGCAATCATTACAAATTCCTCGGCATCGCAAGGCTCATCAAAAACAAACGCTGTGAGGGTGAAGCGGAGTACGCCATCATTATTTCCGATCCCTGGCAGAATAAATCCCTGGGCATTACTCTTTCCGAACAGTGCATCGAGCTGGCCAGGAAGGAAGGATACAAAACCATCCGGGCGGAAACGATCCAGGAAAACTACGCGATGATCCGGATTTTCAGGCGCTGCGACTTCAACCTCGACATGAAAGATGAAAACATGGTTTCGATGTCACTCAACCTTTCGTGAATCGCAGCTCGTATCTCGTATCTCGTGACTACAAGGCTAACCCCCTTTCAGGGGGCACAAGACTTTTAGGCTGCAGGCTGTCAGGTAATGAAAATGTCGCTTACTCTGAATAAAGGTTATCCCGCGCAATATGAAGGCCGGATTACGCTCCATAGCGGCAAAGCTGTATCGATCAGGCCTGTTTTGCGCACCGATGAACATCTGATCGTGGCTTTATTAAACAAACTTTCGCCTGATTCCGTCTATCTGCGTTTTTTAAGACCCGTTAAGACCCTGCCGGAGGAGTTGCTTTATCACCTGACGCATCTCGATTATCAAAAAAACTTCGCGCTGGCCGCCGTGATTCAGGAAGACGGAAAAGACGCCATCATCGCCGTGGCGCGATATGGTTATGATCCGGAAGAGCAGGCCACGGATTTCGCGATTGTCGTGCGCGACGACTGGCAGCACCGCGGTCTCGGCAAATTCCTGCTGGCAAGAATATTTACTATCGGCCGGGAGCATGGTATTTTCCGCTACGTGTCCATCGTGGATTCGACAAACCACGTGATGAAACGAATCCTCCGAGAGATGGGCTTCACGGTGACGTATTCTTATAAAAAGGGATCCACGCAGGTTGAAGTTCTGGTGTAAAGGTTATACACAACAACATCCGCCAGAATGCATTTTAATCAAGCCCTTGAAGCAAGATATGGAGAATCAAAGCTCACCCAGTACGTAATAGCGGGATTAAAACTTGTACTGTCCGGCCGTAATGTTACGGAGGATGTCCTGATTCAGCGTTTCATATTGGTCGCTTCCCGGCAGAAGCACGTAAATATCCTCTTTCACTTGCGCCGGATCATAACCCTGATTTTTAAGGCTGGTCTTTTTGATTTTATGCGTGGCGGTCCATTCAAAATCCGGAACCAGGCGCACGAAGAGCGGCACCGCGTATTTGGGCAGGCTGGTTCTTAAATGCCCGGCCAGCCCAGCAATGTCAAAAGCGGTCTTGTCGTCCCGGACGACGGCCGCCATGCCCGCCTTACCGTCACTGCCCGGCATCGTGATGCCGTAGACCGCCGACGACGAAACGCCGGGATAGCTGTCAATGGCCTTTTCCACTTCCTGCGTGGCCACATTTTCTCCCTTCCAGCGGAACGTGTCCCCGAGGCGGTCGGCAAACTGCGCGTGGCGGAAACCCATGTTTTTGAGCATGTCACCGGTGTTGAACCACATGTCGCCTTTGGTGAAGACGTTTTGGAAAATCTTTTCCTGTGTCTTTTTCTTGTCCGAGTAACCGGGAAACGGCGTTTTCTCGGAAATTTCCATGATCAGAAGGCCGGTCTCGCCTTTGCCGACCTTTTTCATGAATCCCTGAGAGTCTCTCGCGGGCGCGTCATTTTCGGTATCGTAGGCCACCAGGGCAAACGGCGTCACGCTGGTGCCCACGCTGTAATCTATATTGAGAAAATTGGTAAAGACGCCCACACCCTCCGCGGCGCCGTAAAACTCGTATATTTTTTTGATGCCGAATCGTTTTTTGAAAGGCATCCAGATATCGGGCCTCAGTCCGTTGCCGCAGATGTATTTCAGGGTTGTTTGATGGTCATCGGGTTTGGGAGGCGTCGCCATGAGATATCGGCAGACTTCCCCCACGTAAATAAAATGGGTCGCCCCAAACTGACGCACATCGTCCAGAAATTTGGTGGCGCTGAACTTTCTGCGAAGCGCGACGGCTGCGCCGTTGTATAGCGCCGGCGGCCATCCCACGGTGATCGCGTTGGTGTGAAAAAAAGGCAGCGGGATGTAAATGGTGTCCGTCGGTTTCACCGGCATGACAAATTTTCCAAACCAGAACATGGCCGAAACGGCCCGCTTGTTGATGATCACCGCCGCCTTCGGCATGCCGCCGGTGGTTCCGGATGTGTAAACGTAAGCCACCGTGTCTTTCAGGGTGATGCCGGGCGTTGTGGGCGGGTTGTCACTGCTTTGCCTTTCAAGCTCCGCGGTAATGTCCGTTATGTCCGAAACCTCGCGTTTCCGCGTGTCCTGCACCATGACCAGCGTGGATTGGGAAAGATCAATGCCGGCACGCGATTCGCTGAAGAAGTCGTAGCATTCCTCCCCGATGATCACTACCTTCCCTTTATTCAGGTTAAAGCTGTGAACGAGGGAATCCCCCCGCTGGTTCGTGTTGATGAGCGAGGCAACCGCGCCCACCTTGGAACAGCCGCAGTAGGCGGCCAGCAGATCGGGGCGGTTTTCAAAACAAAGCGTGACCACATCGCCCCGGCCGACACCTTGAGAGAGCAGGTAGCGGGCATATCGGTTGGCTCTCTCATTGAGCTGCCGGTAAGTCAGAGAACCGTCCGGGGATTTCACCGCCGGGTTGTCGGGGCAGAGCTTCGCGATACGTTCCAGCTCCAGTCCCCAGGAATTGTTGGCGTTGCTCCCGATGCTTTTGAGGCCTTTGACCAGGTTGAAGATCATCGAAGGCAGACGCGGGATAATCTGGAGGATTTTAAAAACAAATTCAGTTGACGGAATGGTTGCGGGAATTTTTACGGGTTGGGTTTGCATGGTTTTAATCCTGATGTTTTAAAGGTTATCCATTGAATTAACGCTCTGTACTCCTGACACTTCGCTAACGCGGCGCTTTACTTTAAACAAAGCGGGAGCAATCGTCAACCAAATGTTTCATGCGTCCTTTGGTTTTTCTCTCTCTTCCGGAAACGGCTTCAGGATATTCAAAAGGAAGTGCCGCTTCCCGGAAACCCGGGAAACGGCACTTTGAGGAGGGTAGTCAATGCCGGAACAGGGAGGGGTGTTTCTGTTCCGGCACATAGGTGTTAGCCTAGTTTCTTTCTGTTCTCGACCAGATCATCAACCACATGCGGGTCCGCCAAGGTTGACGTGTCGCCGAAATCGCCGAATGTTTTCGCGGCTACGTTTCTCAGAACGCGGCGCATGATCTTGCCGGAACGGGTCTTGGGCAGACCGTCCGCCCATTGAATCTGGTCGGGCGACGCGATCGGGCCGACGACCTTGCGGACATGGGCAACCAATGCCTTTTTCAAATCTTCGGTCTTTTCCACATTATTGTTCAGGGTGACATAGGCGAAGATTCCCTGACCTTTGATGTCATGGGGGAATCCGACAACCGCCGCTTCGGCCACATCCGCATGAGAGGTCAATGCCGCTTCGACTTCCGCGGTGCCCAACCGGTGACCGGATACATTGATCACGTCATCGACACGGCCGGTGATTTTGTAATCGCCGTCGGCATCGCGTTCCGCGCCGTCGCCGGAGAAGTATGTGCCGGGGAACTGCACGAAGTAATTTTCGATGAACCGGCCTTCTTTGTCATTCCACAAACCACGGGCCATGCCGGGCCATGAATTTTTAATGCACAGAGCGCCTTTGCCGGGCCCTTTAATTTCTTTTCCTTCTTCGTCAAACAGAACCGGAACCACGCCGAAGAAAGGCACCATGGCTTTGGCCGGTTTGATGTCAATCGCGCCGGGCAGGGGCAGGATCATATGTCCGCCTGTTTCCGTCTGCCACCAGGTATCGGAAATCGTGCAGCG
>CAZDYR010000234.1:0-4857 GCA_964509625.1 uncultured Smithella sp.
TCGTCTTCGCCGCACCAGGCAACATCAATTGCCGGATGCGTTAAGGACGGCTGAAGCGCCATCTGTGTCACACGATGATGCTCCGCAAATAGGATTACCCCAAAAGACCTCCGTATCTGCGGAAATTCCTGATAAGAAAGCACTGAAGGCCATGGCTAAAGCCAGGAAGAAGGAGGCGAAAAAGAACTTACCCTAATCAATCTTGGGTGGCAAAGTAAATTGATCCTCTTGGGATGAGTGCTTTTTGCTGCCTGCGTAAAGCTCATATTCCAGCAGGCGGCATTCGATTTCACCGTTGTAAAAGGTTAGCCGTCTTTTTGTGCGCAGCCCCACTTTTTTGATCAGGTCGAGGTTGCCGGTGAAGATGTAGCCGCGGTAGCCCCGGCTGATGCTTTTGAACCAGTCGCCGCAGGCCTCATAAAGGGACTCTAATCGCTGCAGAGTGGAGATGCCGCTTTTATGGACTTGATCGGCGGCTTTGCGGATGATGACTTTTTGTCCGGGCGCGAGGTCTTTTTGACGTTCCGTCCGGGTCGTTTTTATTTTCAAAGGTTCCAGACGTTCGCCGTAGGGTGGATTCAGCATGATGATGCCGCCGCCTCCGGGGACGGAGGTCTTTTCAAAAGGCGAGACCGCGAATTCGATCAGGTGGTCAACGCCCGCGGTCTTTGCGTTTTGTCTTGCCGCCTGCACGGCGTCCGGATTAATATCCGTGGCGATAATTTTTGACGGCGGCGTTTTGAGGGATTCCATGCGGGATTTTTTGCGAAGGTCTTGCCAGTGTCCGTAGGGGAAGTCTTTAATGTACATAAAACCGTAGTTGTTTCTTCCCAGTCCCGGCGCGCGGTTAAGCGCGATCAGGGCCGCCTCGACGGCCAGTGTTCCGCTGCCGCACATCGGATTGACAAAGGGCGTCCTGCCCCGCCATCCCGTCGCCATAATCAGCGCAGCCGCCAGATTTTCCTGCATGGGCGCGGCGAGCGGTATCTTGCGGTAGCCGCGCATCGAAAGGCGGTCACCGGATGTGTCAATATAAACCATCGCCTGATCGTTGCGCCAGTACACGTGGACAACGGCCTTGTCCTTTTCCGGCCCCGAATCCGGGCGGATGCCGCTTTTTTCCCGGATCCGATCGACAATGGCGTCTTTGGCTTTGAGATTGGCAAATCTTGAATCCGTGATCAGCGGATTATCAACAATAGAGGTGACACAGACATAAGCATTCGGGCCTGAGTCGTGCAGAAGCGTTTCCCAGGGGATGGCCCGGATGCGATCATAAAGAGCGCCGGGAGAAATTACCTTGAATATTTGCAGCTGATACAGGACGCGCTGGGCCGTTCGCAGATAAAGATTAAGCCGCAAAGTGTCCGTGAGCGTTCCCTCGGTGGAAATGGCGGTGTCGATTTCGTGCAGAACCGGAAAACCCAGCGCTTCGATTTCCGCTTTCAAATACGGAGCAACGCCTTTCGGACAGGTTACCAGTATTCTGCTTTTCTTTTCCCAGACCGACATTATCGTGCTGTAACACACCCCGGACAACTTCGCAATCATTATCGGGATTACTGGCCTAAGCGGCATCAGGCGCGGTCGTTGCTTCCAGGAAGGGCGGAAGCGGACACTGCAGGGCAAGCGCGATGACACGCAGGAGCTCTCTTTCTTCTGCCGTCACGTTTTTATCCGCGAAAGCGCAGTGCGCGCAGGCGTCAATGACGGATTCCTTGATTTTAAAGGACGCGGCGGTCAGGTGATTCAAGGCGTTGTTGACTTTCATATAGGACATGTTTTCTTCATGACAGAAAGCCGGCTTTCTTTTAGCAAGCTCAGGAATCCTTGCCACGCCCGCTCGAAAAGCCTCTTCGGCCCTGGCGACGTTGCCTGAGTTTCCCGTGCCGGCCAGCGCACTGAGCAGAACGACAATATCCAGACCAACCCATGAAGAGGAATAGATGGTGCCATTTTGAAACAAAGCTTCAGAGGGATTCAGATATCGGTTGAGGAGCCATTGAACGGATAATTCAAAAAGACTGACCCGGGCGTCAGCATTGATGATCGAATTCAAAATCAGCAGGAAATTTCTCTTTTCCGTACTGGATAATCCGGATAAGGCGGGCATGGCTAATTCGATCAGAGGCAATCGAAGTGCTTGGTTCAAACCGGACAGATCACCGCACATCCGCTGGATGCGGTCCACGTTTCCCTTTATCGCGAGCGCCCGATTTAAAGCGGCCGTTTGCATGTCGCGAAAAGGGCCATCGCTGCCCATCAAAAGAGCGTAAATGACGCATGCGGCACCCGTGGGATTTTTTATGGATTGATAGATGTCTGCCGAAAGAGAGGTCAGGATGGCCTGTCCCTGGCCAAGATGCTCCGGCGTAGGATTGCCGACATGATTAATGACATCCGGGGCGGCAACGGACAGAAGCGGTGAAGTGACCGGAATGTTTGGCATGGCGCCCCAATAGGGGGTTGTGTATTGGGTTTTGGGGACCTGCCGATCGTCTTTGATTGCGATAAATTTGCCGTCGAAAGAAGGATCCAAAAGCCGGATCCGGTCGGCAAGCGGCGGATGTGTCGCCAGAAAAGGGAATAAAACATCCGGATGGCTTTCGCCGAAGAATAAGTGACTGGCCTGCCTGGCTTCGGGTGAAAGAATTTTGGATCCAAAGGCCGAACCGCCGATTTTCTTGAGCGCGCCCGCCAGTCCCAGCGGGTTGCGTGTGAACTGTACGGCCGAAGCGTCCGCCAGATGTTCCTGCTGTCTGGCAATGGCGCACTGCATCAGCCGTCCCAGAAAAGATCCGAGATAACCGATAACGACCAGAAGAACTCCGGCAACCAAGGCAGGGATACCGGCCCGCAGGGAAACTCTCCCGGCGGACAGGAACTTCCGTCCAGCGATTCCCAGAAAAAGGATCCCGAAAAGTATGCCGATCAGCTGAACATTGAGACGCATATCGCCATTGAGGATATGGCTGAACTCGTGGGCGACGACGCCCTGCAGCTCGTCGCGATTTAGTTTTTCCAAGGCGCCTTTGGTAACGGTGACGGTTGCGTCGGAAAGTGTAAGCCCGGCGGCAAAAGCGTTGATGTTGTATTCGGAGTCCATGACATAAATCTGCGGGACGGGAATGCCCGAGGCGATGGCCATTTCCTCCACAACATTGATCAGACGATGTTCAGCCTGATCAGCCGTCCCATCGCTGATTTTCCTTCCACCCAGCATTTTGGCAACGGCGCTGCCGCCTTTCTGCAGCGTATGCATTTTATAGAGACTGGCAGCGAGAATCACAATAACGATGGCCATGGCCATGAAAATAAAAAATGCCGGGTCAAGAAACGTGAAGGTTGAAAGTTTTTGATGGTAGTCTCGCGCCTCGACGGCGTCAAACGATATATAGGCATGGCTGTAAATATACAAATACCAGACCAAACGAATGGCCAGTGTCGTAACCAGGACAATGATCGACACCGCGATGACGAACAGAATCATCTGATTCCGGCAGCTTTTGCGGGCTCTGATTTGCCTGGCAAAAAAATTGGTTGAACGATGAGCAGTCATTCTCTTTATTCAAACCCAAAATGCGATCAGGTAAAGGAAACTTTGGGCGCCTGCCGCTCCTCGGGTTTTTCAATCACTTCCAGCAGAGAAGCCTCCTGGAAGTTGAATGTCGACGAAATGACGTTGTCGGGGAACTGTTCTCTTTTGGTATTGTAAATCATGACGGCGTCATTGTATGCTTGGCGGGCGAAGCTGATTTTGTTTTCCGTGGAGGTCAATTCCTCCATCAGGTCACTGATGGTTTTGTTGGCTTTTAAATCCGGATAAGATTCCACCACCGCCAGCAGTTTGGACAGCAGGCCGGAAAGCGCCCCTTCCGCCTGATTAAGTCCGGCCATGGCCGAGGCGTTTCCGGGCGAAGCCGCGGCGATTTTGCTTGCGTCAAAAGCCGTGTTGCGAGCCTTAATGACGGCTTCCAGTGTTCCGCGTTCATGGGCCAGATATCCCTTGGCCGATTCCACCAGATTGGGAATCAGGTCATAACGGCGTTTCAACTGAACATCAATCTGTTTAAAGGCATTCAGATAGAGGTTACGCAGAGCAATCAGTTTATTGTAAATTCCGACAAAATAAAAAGCGACGGCGGCGATGATGATGATTAAAACCCAGAAAGCAATCATTTTTCCCTCCTTTAGTTTTGCGCGCTCCACGCGCATGTGAATAATCAGAATAAATGGAATATCGGTTCAGCCTTTGTTTTTCTTGATATCGTTTATGACAACCAGATTGTCGCGATGAATGACTTCATCGTAGTCTTTGTGACCGAGAACGGGAAGGATCTGCGGTGTTTTCAATCCCATGATTTTACGGATGTCTGAGGCGCTGTAATTGACGAGTCCCTTGGCCAGAAGATTTCCTTGGCTGTCCGCGCAGTTGACGGGATCACCCGTGGTAAACTCTCCCTCCACGGCAACAATGCCGGAGGGCAGCAGGCTTTTGCCTTTGTCGAGCAGCGCCTTTTTCGCTCCGTCGTCTATGATTAATCGGCCGCGCGGCCGCAGCGTGTTGGCAATCCAGTATTTGCGGCTGGCCAGCCGGGAGGTCTGCGGCAGAAAAAGCGTGCCGATGTCTTTGCCCGCCGTAATATCGGATAGGACGTTTTTTCTTTTACCCGGCGCGATGACACAGGGGATGCCGATGGAAGTGACTTTCTGGGCGGCGGCAATTTTACTTTTCATACCGCCCGTGCCGACGGAAGATGTTTCCGCGGTGGCGAACGCCCGGATCTCGTCGGTGACTTCGCAAACGACGGGAATCCGTTTTGCTTTTTTGAATTGCGACGGGTTGCAGTCGAAGAG
>CAZDYR010000235.1:0-4818 GCA_964509625.1 uncultured Smithella sp.
CGCGGGGCTGCCTCCGCTTGACGCCATCAGCCGATAAGGCCGGACATAACCCGTGTGTTTCGTCTTATTATTTTTGGGCCGTTTCTTTAAAGACATGGTAGAAATCTTCATGTTCTGCGATGGCCTGACGCAATATTTTTTCTACCGAGACGATATCACGTTTATTGATAATCAGATTGACGCTCTTATTGTAGGCAGCCAGAAAATCCATTGTCGCCAGAGTTGTGCTGACTAAAACAACATAACTCCGTCTGCGGATCGTCATATTCAGGTTTTCCAGATAGCGAAGGACATTATTGGTTTCCCATACACCGGTATCAAAATCTTCATCGATAAAAATAATGTTGAAAACATGAAAACGCATATTCCTGAGAGCTTCCTTGTAGGTGCCCGGTTGAGCGATTAGAAACCCCATTTTCTTCAGCTCGCCGGCAACTTTATCCCGAATGACGGGATCCTGTTCGCAAATCATCGCTGTTTCGGCATCCGGCATGACATGACCGAAAGGCCTTCCGGAATAATCCATTCCTTCCGCCGTCATTTTTACAACCGGTTTAGGTTTTTCTTCAGCCATTGACGTCTCCTTGTTTTTCATCAGGAAATAATTTGTATCTAGCCCCAGAGTTTACTACCGTCTTTGCCATAAGATCGATCGACTTCGAGCTTGCCGAGATCCGTCGTCTTTTCTCCGCGGGTGCTTTTTATGGCATCAATTCCGCGTCCGACATTGGAACGATTGGACGCATAGGCTCTTGCCGTATCTTCAGTAATCAGGCCTTTATCGTAAAGGTCAACGATACAATTATCGAAAGTAACCATTCCAAACGCCTTGCCCTGCTGGATAATATCCATAAAGGTTTTACCTTCCGACTCGCCATGAAGAATAATATCTTTAACTCTCAGCGACGTCCCCATGGCTTCAAACGCGGCGACACGACCGCCGCCGACTTTCGGCAGCAATCGCTGACAGATGACCCAGCGCAGTGAATCCGCAAGCCGCGTCCGGACCTGGTTTTCTTCTTCGAAGGAAAACATACCCAAAATACGGTTCAGGGTTTGGCCGGCGTCCGTTGTATGCAGAGTGGTCAATACAAGATGGCCCGTTTCCGCGGCGTTCAACGCTATTTCAATCGATTCACGATCGCGCATTTCACCCACCAGAATAACATTGGGCGCCTGGCGCAATGAGGCGCGCAGACCGTTGGCAAACGAATCAAAGTCCTTTCCGAGTTCCCGCTGATTGACCGTCGCCTTTTTCTGTGTGTGCGTGTATTCGATCGGGTCCTCCAGCGTGATGATGTGAACCGGATACTTCTCATTAATGTCATTAATCACGGCGGCAAGCGATGTTGTTTTACCGGAACCGGTGGCGCCGGTAACCAGGACAATGCCGTTTTTCTCGGTTGCCACGCGGCGATAAGCATCCGGCAGACCCAGCTCGGCATAAGTGGGTATCTGGGTTTCAAGCTTTCTTAAAACAATGGAATACTGACCGCGCTGTGAAAAGACATTGACACGAAAACGGGCAATGCCCGGTAATTCGTAAGACAGGTCGCAGGAACCTTCTTTAATCAGAGCGTCCATCAGCCGGCGATCCTGATTAATCAAATTCAGCGCAAATATTTCCGTCTGAAAAGGTGTCAGTTTCTCAAAATGCGGTTCCAGTTCAACCGGCACCAGCACACCGGCCGCTTCCACCTGAAAAGGCTTATCGACAGTCAGGATAACATCGGAAATATTGGCGTTGGACTCAAGCATTTTGATCAGGATATGATCAATTTCCGGTTTTCTCATAAATCATCCTCTCTAGGCTTCCGTAAAGTCTGTCGGCGGGTGTTTCAGAAGCGGACGGAATCTGCCTTTATCGTTCGATTTCATGTACGCGTCTTCAGCGCTGATCCAGCCGCGGTTGTAAAGATCCATGATGCTGTCATCCAAAAGCTGCATCCCATATTTTTTACCGGTCTGTATCATGGACGGAATCTGATAGGTTTTCTGTTCCCGGATCAGGTTGCGCACCGCCGGTGTGGCAACAAGAATTTCCAGGGCGACGCAGCGCGCCTTGATGTCCACTCTTTTGAAAATCACCTGAGAGATCACCGCCCTGAGTCCGTCAGCAAGCGTGGAACGAATCTGCAATTGTTCCGAGTCCGGAAATATTTCAACCACGCGGTCAACGGTTTTAACGGCACTCGTGGTGTGAACAGTGGCAAACACCAGATGGCCGGTGGAGGCGGCTTCGACAGCAAGCGCCGTGGTTTCCAGATCGCGCATTTCGCCGACCAGAATAATATCCGGATCTTCACGCAGGGCACCGCGCAACGCGTTGGAAAAGGTTTTGGTGTGTATCCCCACTTCACGGTGATTAATGATGCAACTCTCACTCTTGTGGACAAATTCAATCGGATCTTCAATCGTAATGATATGGTCTTTGCGCAGGCGGTTTGCTTCATCGACAATCGCGGCCAGTGTCGTCGACTTTCCGCTTCCGGTCGGTCCCGTCACCAGGACCAGTCCTCTTGGCAACAATGCCAGTTTAGAAATGACGGAGGGCATTCCCAGTTCGGCGCATGTGGCGATTTTGGTGGGAATTTCACGAAAGACAGCGGCGATACCATACTTCTGCTGAAAATAATTGGCACGGTAGCGCGCAAGACCGGGAACCTCGTAAGCAAAATCCATATCACCGGTTTCTTCAAATTGTTTGATTTTATGTTCGGGTGTGATTTCGTAAAGAAGAACTTTTAACGTATCATTATTCAGAACATCATACTTGACCCGCTCGATATCGCCGCGAATGCGAATAGCGGGCTGCTGACCGGATACCAAATGAAGATCGGATGCTTTGTGGTCATGCATCAACTGGAAAAAAGCGTCGATTTTTGCCATGAATATCTCCCGTGAACTTTCGTTATATCTTTATCGGACGGATCATAAAAAAAATAAAGATGATGGATGTTCAGCCATTCATCTTGTTAACGTGTGATATACATTTATGTGTTGAAGTATATGGAAAACATGCATGTTTTGTCAAGACAAGATTCAACGACAAGAGAGAAGAATCTCCCCCCGGGGCCTGCCATTGCCGCCAACTAATTCTTGACACTGGATCAAACAATATATATGCTCGCCACGTTTTTTCAGGGTTGGGGATGTAGCTCAGCTGGGAGAGCGCGGCGTTCGCAACGCCGAGGCCAGGAGTTCGATCCTCCTCATCTCCACCAATCTAAACCTAACAAATTCCAAGCACCTCAAAAAAAGTTGCCGCTCACGCAAAAAAGAGGCAGGTTACACAACCCGCCTCTTTTGGCATGAATGACTTCTGTTTTATTTCTTGATGTTTTTGGAGGGCTTTAGAAAATTCCGGAAAGTTCCCACTTTTTACGTCCCTTCCAACTCCCTTTATGATAGGCGTAGCTGGCCAGAAGCGGCAGGGCCATTGTCGCTTCAGCATAGACCATCTGTTCACATGAGGAATCCACCTTGCCCCAGGAATTGGCTTCCTTGAGCGTGGAACTCGAGCAGGCGCCGTCGCGAACATCGGCCACGGTAATCTGGACCGCGTATTTGTGCATGGGCACTTCGTGGCCCATAATCTCGGCGCAAACAACGGTGTCCTGGGCGAAATTCTTCGGCACGCCGCCGCCGATCATCAAAAGACCGGTGGTGCCGGCTTGAATCTTCACGTTGGTCAGTTCCAGAAAATCCTTCACGGAATCAATGGACATGTGATGGTCAGGCCGCTCCACCTGATGCAGCACCAGACCAAATCCGGCGGAACTGTCCGAAAAGGCCGGACAGAAAATCGGCACCCTGTTTTCGTAGGCCGTCTGAACCAGGGAATTTTTCTTTTTGGAATTTTTAACCAGATATTTACCCATTTCCGCGATAAATTCCCGCGATGAATAGGCGCGCGGCGGCAATGCATCCGCAATCTTTTTAATGGTGCGGTCACAGTGCTGCAGGTCGTCTTCACTGATAAACGTATCGTAAATCCGGTCGATGTAGAGGCTGCGCAATAATTTATCGTCGACAAACGGTGTGCCCTGATAGTGCTTGAAACCCAATGCCTCAAAAAAATCCATATCGACAATCGACGCACCGGTTGCCACAATCGCGTCCACCATATTGTTCTTCACGAGGTCGACGTACACCTGCATGCAGCCTGCGGCGCTGGTAGACCCTGCCAGCGTCAGGATCACCGCGCATTTCTTTTCTTTCAGCATCCGGTCGTAAATATCGGCGGCATTGGCCAGATCCCGCGCGGAAAAGGACATTTTCTTCATGGCCTCAATTATTGCCACGGCGTTGATGGCCTTAATATCAATATGTTCAACCGCTTTTTTCAAAAAACCTTTTTTCTTCATTTCCTCACCGACCCTTTATAGTTTTATCCTCATTTCCTTTGTGTATTAAATCATGGGGCATCAAATGTCAATATGCAGGGGAGAAAACAACCTGCGCAAAGCGGCCCTATCATGAGACGTGCTTTGATGAACTTTTTCCTTAGCTTTTTCTTCTTTCTGCGATATAAAGCTCTGTAATATACGATAGACTCAGGAATTTGCATGGACACCTTTACGTTGGCAGCAACCAGCTTTACGATCGCCCTGTCCCTTTTCATTGCCGGGAAAAAAGACAGGCTGCAAATGTCGTTTTCGTGTTTTTGCCTGGCAATCTCCATTGCCCAGGCGGCACTTTTTTTCCAGGGGCTGTTCGCACCGGCATTCTGGATCTATGTTCAGCGCATCGGGGTACTGTCCATTGCCCCCCTCGCGGTATGGTTTTTCCTGCATCTGACACACAGCAAATCTTATC
>CAZDYR010000236.1:0-4815 GCA_964509625.1 uncultured Smithella sp.
GAACAATAGCAAGTGCTTACAAAATTATTTGTTTAGAAAGGAGGAAAGTTTATGTTCAATCCAGGCTTATGGAGAGTGAGAAGATTTTCCGACGTGATGCCGGAAATGTTGCAGCTGCAGCGGGAAATGAACCGGCTTTTTTCCAATGTAGGACAAAAGTCGCCCCAGGAATATCCGGCGGTTAACATTTGGGAGAAAGACCAAACGGCGGTCGTTACCGCGGAGCTGCCCGGAATTGATCCCGAAAAGATCGAAATTTCAATGTCCGGTGACAGTTTAACCATTACGGGAACCGCCCTCCAGGAAAATTTCTCACAGGGTGAAACCTATGTGCGTCAGGAAAGGGGAATAGGTAATTTCAGCCGGACCATTCAACTGCCGTTTCAGGTCGACGCGCAGGCCGTTGAAGCCCGGTACGAAAAAGGGATCCTGACCATTTCGTTACCCAGGGTGAAAGAAGACTTGCCTAAAAAAATCAAGATTAAATAGACGGAAAGGAGGTTTGATTCCATGATGGAGAAAGATGTTCAGAAAACGGAAAATGTGTCGGCCACGGAACGCATCCGCAACGTCAAAACGTTCGTGCCGCGTGTAGATATTTTTGAAAGCAAGGATTCGCTGTTTTTAGTTGCTGATATGCCGGGTGTTGATGAAAAGACAGTGGATATTGAACTGGAAAAAAATGTTCTGACCATTGCCGGACGGGTTGAAAACGGCCGGATCAAAGATGGAACGATGATGTATTCGGAATATGAAATCGGCGATTATGAAAGGGTGTTCACGTTATCGGACGAAATCGACCGTGATAAAATTGTCGCCACGGTCAAGAACGGTGTTTTGCGGCTGGAATTACCCAAAGCGGAAAAAGTAAAACCAAAGAAGATCGCCATCAAGGCGGCATAGAAAAAAAGGTTCAAGGATCAAGGTTCAAGGCTAAAGGATAAAGGCTGAAGGAGAAAAAACTTTAAATTACCAGCCCCGCCTTCGGCGGGGAAATACGACCAGCAAGCTTAAGCGAACTTTGTTTCTGAAGCTTGGGTTTCATTGGAGGTTATGATTATGAGAATAAAAAATCTATTGCCGGCGGTGAGGCAGCCCGCGGGAAGAGATGCTGATCATCCCTTCTATTCTTTGCAGAACCAGATGAATAGTTTGTTTGATGATTTCTTCTCCGGATTTGACGTCGCTCCCCGGTCACTTGCAACGGGCGCGGGCGGGTTTGGTGTTTTCTCACCGTCCGTTGACGTCAAGGAAAGCGACAAGGATTTTACGATTCGCGCGGAGCTTCCCGGCGTTGAAGAGAAGGACATCGAGGTTACCGTGACCCACGATGCCGTAACCATCAAAGGTGAGAAAAAAGAAGAAAAAGAGGACAAAGGCAAGAATTATTATTATATGGAAAGATCCTATGGATCTTTTAACCGGGTAATTCCGCTGGCCGTGGAAACCGACGCAAACAAAGCACAAGCCAGTTTCAAAAACGGTGTTTTGAATATCACCATCCCGAAAAGCGCACAGGCTAAAGCGAAGGGGACGAAGGTTCCCATCAAATCGGCGTAAGAAGGTTCAGGATCAAGGCTAAAGGCCAAAGGACAAAGGATAAAGGACAAAGGCTGAAGGAGAAAGAAAGGCCGACGAAGGAAGGCTTTCAAACGAGCGTAGGAAACCGCCGACCCTTGCAAGAAGGACGGCGGTTTCTTATATGATGAATATCAGAACTTCCGATTCTTCCGCCTCACTCCTTACACCTTACTCCTCTCGCCTCTCACCTATCGCCTATCGCCCATCATCCATTGCCCGGTCTTTTTATTCATTGCATTTACCGGCTTTGCCTGCTAAACCCGCCTGAACAAAATAACGGCAGGAACAGCGTATATGGGAAAGAAAATGCCCAAAAAATATCCCCCCGTCAAAGAAATCTCAGATTCTGATCGTATCAGCATGGTGAAAGAGATTTTTGCCACGATCACCGGCAAATATGATTTTCTGAACCATTTTCTGAGCCTGAGGCGTGATGTGGCCTGGCGCAATTTTGCCGCAGATAAAATGCGTTTTTTTCAAACCAACCACTATCTCGATGTCGCCTGCGGCACGGGTGATCTTGCGCTTGCCGCCGCGGCAAAGCACCCGCAAATCAAAGTAACCGGCGTTGATTTTGTGCCGGAAATGGTCGAGGCCTCCCAAAACAAAGCGCGAAAGAAAAACCTTGCCGACCGGATTCACATCCTGCAGGGCGACGCGCTGCATCTGCCTTTCGCTGACAACAGCTTCGATGTCGCGGGCATCGCCTTCGGCATCCGCAATATTCCCGATCGAAAGCGCGCTCTTTCCGAAATGCTGCGTGTTGTTGCTCCCGGCGGACAGGTGATGGTACTGGAAATGACGTTTGTGCAAAACCGCTTTTTCAAATTCAGCTATTACCTTTATCTGAATTATCTGCTGCCGGCATTTGCAAAACTGTTTTCGAAAAACCCGGCCGCCTACCATTACCTGGCCGATTCCATCATGAACTTCCCCCCGCCTGATGAATTTACGAAAATCATGGAAGAAGCAGGCATGGTGCATGTGGAAAAATATCCGTTAACCTTCGGCATCACCTGGCTGCATCTTGGGAGGAAGAAGCCCGGGGCTGAATGATTAAAGCTTCCTGATCTCCAATCAACCACCTCGCAGCAAGCTGCGGAGAATTAAGACTCGTCCCGCGTGAGCGGGATTCACGGAAAACACCTCTTCATTTTGCCGGATGCGGCCACGAGCGATCCTGCGCAAGTGGTCGGCCCGGACTATGGAATGCTGATTCTCTTATAGTTCAGCTGATCGAAATCGACTTTTTTCATCTCATTCATCACAAACTTGGGGTACCAGTGTTCATTCAAGACGATCTCTCTGGCCCTGACCACAGCTGCAAAATTTTTTTCCCATAAGCGATCGTCGATGGCTTTTTCGATGATCCGGATCGCTTCTTCCGGTTTTTCTATGTCTATCTTGATGATGGCTTCCCCGGGGAAATATTTTTCAATGTTGGGGCAACCGTAATAAACCGGCATGGCATACGCCAGAAAGCTGTCCGCTATTTTTTCCGTCCAGTAATCCTCGGCCCGCGTGTTTTCAACACCAATGACGTATTTAGCGTGCCTGTACACTTTCCATTTGGAGTCCACCGGGTCAATGCCTTTGCCGTATATTTTGAACCGGGTGTTTTTTTCCACATAATCCAGAAAAGCCATTCTTCTTTTATGTCCGTCGAGCCAACTCGCATTACTCGTCACCCAGATGACCTGGTCTTCCTTCTCCAGAAGGGGCAACTTCAACAGCTCATAATGACTTTTACCGATCCACCATTCCGACAGGGCGGTCTTTGGAATGATCCCGGGATGATCTTTGCTTCGGCATGACGTGTAAACTTTGTCATAGCGATCAAAGAAGTGCGTAAAAGGGTTCATGACCTCCTCAACCGGCGGCTCGAAAGTCAGGCACCAGGCCTGTTTGGCTCTCACTTTCACCTTTCTCCGGGGAGCGTTTAAAGACAACAGAAGGTCACATTTGCCGATTTTTTTCGTCGTGAATTGAATATCGTCGAAAGTCCAGTTGTGCAGCTCGTCGTTTCCCTCCCAAAAATATTCCACCCGAACCCTTTTTTTATATTTCTTCTTTCTGATTTCATGGCGCATTCGGCGGATAGCGTCCCGCATCCAAATTTTCAGAAAGAACGATCGGCCCATGAAGTAAGCGTATGATTTACCGGCGCCCGCCGTCAGAAGCTGAAGCTCCTCACGGGTTAAAGGATTGCGTTTAAAATATCCTACGATTAAATTTTTGAATTCCTTCCTGTACTCTTTTTTGATCTGGTCATATCTGTAATAAATCGTGCAGATCATCGTGTTGTAATACGCTTCTTTCAGCCGTTCAAAAACACCTTCTTTTTGCAAGGTATCCTTTATGTATGCAGTCACTCTTAAGATATCAAAATGTTTGTGGTCCTTCGACCCCATAATGGAGTTCGCAACGTTCATCCGGTAGAAATACAGGCCGTCTTGGACAAAACCGAATCGTTCAGTCCGCAAGACAAATCTGAAAAAGAATTCAGTATCTTCAAAAAATATTTTTTCCACGAAAGATAAATCGTTCTGAATCAGGAAATCTTTTTTAAATAATTTGGAAGACGCCATCGTATTCATGCAGAACAGATGGTCTAAAATTTCATCATCATTGCGGGAAAGAGATTTTTCTAAAACACCGGGCGGAAGCCTGGAAAAGTCATCATAGGTAAAATAATCATCCACATGATCCCAATAGCCTATGGTGCCGCAGAAAAGGACGTCTAAGCCATCCTGCTCGGCTTTTTGAAATAGTTTTTCGCAGGCCATGGTTTTGATCCAGTCATCGGCATCAACAAACAGGATGTACTTGCCGTTTGCCGCCTTCAGACCCGCATTCCTCGCGCCGCCCACCCCCCGGTTCTCCTGATGCAGGACCCGGACCCGGGGATCCCGGTTCGCATATTCATCGCAGATTCCGGGAGACCGATCCGTAGAGCCGTCATTCACCAGGATGACTTCAATATCCTCAAGGGTTTGATGCAGTATGCTCTCAACGGCCTTTCTCAGCCAATCTTCTCTTACATTATAAACCGGCACGACAACTGATATTTTAATTTGTTTTTCCGTCAAGAATCACCCTCATAACCAGCCTCCGACAGACGCTTCCGCCTTCAGCTTTTTCCTTTAGCCTTTTTCCCTGAGCCTACTTCGTCGTCACCACCCAAACTCCCTGCCAGTTGTCGGGCGGACGGGCAATCAGTTCATCGCACTTGTC